>JAJPYW010000124.1 GCA_021204715.1 Prevotellaceae bacterium | reverse complement strand
GGAGGAACGACCATATCCGGCGTAGTGCGTAGATGTGAAACAAAGGCCCATCCCCAGCCAAAACTATATCAGCTACCCATTACACCGCAAACCAAGAAGACAGCCATAACCCTATCAGACACCCAATACACCGCAACCCAATAAGTCACTCCCAAACACATCTATCATGCAATATTCAACCATCAAACCGCCTATAGACAACCAATATTTCCCCCGAATTTACTACCTTTGCCCCATCCTTTTATGAGTAAAGGCTGGAAATACGGAATAGGCTTGGGCGTGGTCATTGTACTGCTCTTCGCAGCCAATCTGTTGGTGGGCACCGTGCGGATTCCACCCATGGAAGTGTTGCGCATCTTGCTTGCCGGCGCCGAAGGAGCCAAGCCCTCGTGGAGCTACATCCTTTGGGAATCGCGCCTGCCCCAAGCCCTCACCGCACTGCTCGCCGGCGGCGCCTTGGCCGTGAGCGGACTGCTGTTGCAGACCGCCTTCAAGAACCCCTTGGCAGGCCCATCGATACTCGGCATAGAGTCCGGCGCCAGCCTTGGCGTCGCCTTGGTAATGCTGCTCTTCGGCGGCAGCGTAGCCACGGCAACCTTCAGCATGACCGGCTTCCTTTCGGTGCTTGCAGGCGCTTTCGCCGGCTCCATCGTTGTAATGGCGTTGATACTCTTCTTCTCTACTTTGTTGAAGAGCAACGTGATGCTGCTCATTGCCGGCATCATGACAGGCTACCTTGCCTCCTCGGTGATTTCCCTGCTCAACTTCTTTTCCACAGCCGAAGGCGTGCACGCCTACGTGGTGTGGGGAATGGGAAGCTTCACGGGCGTCACCATGCGGCAAATGCCCGCCTTCGCCGCAGTGACGATAATGGGCATAATAGGCTCCCTCTTGCTCGTGAAACCCTTGAACGCCCTGCTCCTTGGCGAAGCTTACGCCGAAAACTTGGGCGTGAACACCAAGCGCCTGCGCAATACATTGCTCGTGGTGACAGGCTTGCTTGTCGCCATAACGACCGCCTTCTGCGGCCCCGTGGCCTTCATTGGCCTCGCCATGCCCCATGTAGCCCGCCTGCTGCTTGGAACAGAAAACCACCGGCCGCTCTTGCCCGTGACGATACTGACCGGCAGCGCCGTAGCCCTGCTGTGCAACCTGCTTTGCATGCTGCCCGGAGCGTGGGGCGTCATCCCCCTGAACGCCGTGACACCCTTGGTGGGCGCCCCCGTGATAATCTACGTCATCGCCGGCCGGCGCGCGGCAACCTACCCATGAAACCGTCGGCAAGCAAACGAATCGGAAGGAAACAAATACACCTTATTATATATAGAACAAAACCGGCGAAAGAAGTCAAACCATAGATACGAAACATTAAAAAAGAAACAATATGCCCTACATTATCCTTGCCACGCTATTGGTGATAGCCGTGGCGCCCGACGTCTACATAGCCTGCTGCTTCTTGCGGCACGCGCCCCTTTTGTGGCGGCTCGTCTACTGGTTGCCGCTCGCGGCGATGACAGCCATTCTCGTGACGAGCATCGCATGGCATCCCCAGCAATGGATGTTCCGCACGCTCATCGCCCTGCTGCTGTGCACGGCGTTGCCCAAGTTTTTGTTCCTGCTCTTCTCGGCGGTGGGCAAAGGCGTGGCACTCGTGCTGCCCGCCGCAAGCACCGCAGGCAACGCGTTGGGTGTAATCGCCGCCGCCGCCGTCATCGCCATGGCCGTGTATGGCTTTGCCGTGGGGTGGAAGCACGTGGTGGTGCGCCAAGTGGAGATAACAGCGAAAGATTTGCCAGGGGCCTTCGACGGCTACCGCATGGTGCAACTATCGGACTTGCACGTGGGCACCTACAGCTACTCGCCGGCTACGCTGCGGCGCATTGTGGGGAAAACCAACGCCCTCCAAGCCGACGTCCTACTCTTTACCGGCGACTTGGTGAACGCCTCGGCCGACGAAGCCGACCGCTTTCAAGAGACGCTCTCCGAGCTGTCGGCCAAAGACGGCGTCTACGCCATTTTGGGCAACCACGACTATTGCATGTACGGCCACTTTGACTCCCAAGCGGCGCGCAAAGAGAGCTTGCAGAAACTCATCCAAACGGAGCGCGCCATGGGTTGGGACCTGCTCTTGAACGAGCACCGTGTAATCCACAGGGGCAACGACAGCATCGCCATTGTGGGCGTGGAGAACGACGGGACACCCCCGTTTCCCGCTCTTGCCGACCTGCCGCGTGCCATGCAAGGACTGCCCGACAGCATCTTTACCGTGCTCCTGAGCCACGACCCCACGCACTGGCGCCGCAAGGTGTTGCCCGACACGAACATTCAGCTCACCCTGTCGGGACACACCCATGCCATGCAGTTGAAATTCGGGCACTTCTCGCCATCCAAGTGGGCTTACCCCGAGTGGGGCGGCTTGTACAAGGAGGGAGAAAGGCTGCTCTTCGTGAGCACCGGCAGCGGCAGCAACGTGCCGTTCCGCTTTGGCGCGTGGCCCGAGATAGACGTGCTGACGCTGAGAAGAACGCAAGGGGAGTGAATGTTAAAATAAGTATAAAGTAACGCCCCATTCCACGATGTAAGCCATTTTTTTCTTAATCTTGCACTACCTATCGGGCATGAAAAGAGAAGTGCTCACTTAAGAAACAGAAAACCAAACATGAAGTTCTACCACAAATGGTTGTTGTATAGGAACAAGTGGCTCTACACCTACACGCGTTGGGCCATGAACGTGGTGGCCGGCTTTGTCTACTTGGCCTCCTTCCTGCTGATATTGGGGTTGGTGTACGAGTATGGCTTCGACATATCCGACTATGAAGTGGCGCGCATACACCGCCTGTACCACGCCGTGTGGGTGCTCTTCTTGGTTTACACCACGCTGCAAATCGTTTTCCGCTTCCGCACCACGCTCAAAGCCTACAGCAAGTTCGCTTGGGTGCTGAACCTGCTGCTCTACCTCTCATTGGTGCCGGCTTTCTTCTTCCGTCCCGACGAAGAAGGCGTGGTGCAGACCGTGTGGGACTTCTTGCAGGGCGACGCCTACAGGCTTGTGCTGCTGCTGCTGCTCTCGCTGTTGAACCTCTCCTCGGGCTTGGTGAGGCTGCTTGGAAGGCGCACCAACCCGTCGCTGATACTTGCCATCAGCTTCTTGGTATTCATTATAATAGGTACCGGCTTGCTGATGCTGCCGCGCTGCACGGTGCAGGGCATCTCTTGGGTGGACTCCTTTTTCTTGTCGACCAGCGCCGTGTGCGTGACGGGCTTGTCGCCCGTAGACGTGTCGGCCACCTTCACGCCGGCAGGCCTCACGGTGATTATCTTCTTGGTGCAGATAGGCGGCTTGGGCGTGATGACACTGACGAGCTTCTTCGCCCTCTTCTTCATGGGCAACACGTCGGTGTACAACCAGTTGGTGATACGCGACATGGTGAGCTCGGACTCGCTGAACTCATTGCTCTCCACGTTGGTCTACATTCTGTTCTTTACGCTTGCCATAGAGGGCACCGGCATGCTGGCCATTTGGAGCGACATACACGGCACCATGGGCATGGACTTGCACGAGGAAATGGCTTTCTCGGCCTTCCATTCCATATCGGCTTTCTGCAATTCGGGCTTCTCTTACCTGCCCGGCGGATTGGGCAACCCGCTGGTAATGTCGGGGCACAACGCCTTCCTTATTTATATATCGCTGTTGGTGATATTGGGCGGCATAGGCTTTCCCATACTTGTGAACTTCAAGGATATTCTGCTGCACCACTTGCGGCGCTTGTGGCACTTCCTGCGCACGTGGGAGCGGGACGGACGGCAGTTCTACCACCTCTATAACCTCAACACAAGGATTGTGTTGATTTTTACCTGCCTGCTGCTTGTATTGGGAACGGCGGGCATCGCGGTGTTGGAGTGGAACAACGCTTTCAACGAGATGCCTGTGCTTGACAAGCTGACACACTCCTTCTTCAACGCGGTGGTGCCGCGCACGGCAGGCTTCTCTACCGTGGACTTGACTACTTTCGGGGCGCAGACGCTCTTGATTTATCTCTTTCTGATGTGGATTGGCGGCAGCGCGCAATCTACCGCCGGCGGCATCAAAGTGAACGCTTTCGCGGTGGCGCTCTTCAATGTGGGAGCGGTGCTGCGCGGCTCGGACAGGGTGGAAGTGTTCGGGCGCCAGCTCTCGCAAGACTCCATACGCCGGGCCAACGTCACGGTGTTGCTCTCGCTCGCCGTAATCCTTGTGTCGGTCTTTACCATCAGCGCGTTGGAACCGCAACTCTCGCTCATGGCTGTGGTGTTCGAATGCGTGTCGGCCTTGAGCACGGTGGGCTCTACCTTGGGTGCTACACCCCTTTTGGGCGACGCCAGCAAGCTGTTGTTGGTGGTCTTGATGTTCGTGGGACGCGTGGGGCTCATGACATTGATGCTTGGCGTCATCCGCCAGAAGAAGCACACGAAGTACCGCTATCCAAGTGGACAAATCATTATCAATTAAGGTAACATGAAATATATCATTATCGGTTTAGGAAATTACGGGCATGTGTTGGCCGAGGAGTTCTCGGTGTTGGGGCACGAGGTGATAGGCGTGGACTCCAACGCCGGCCGTGTGGACAACATAAAGGAGAAGATTGCGGCCGCTTTCGTGCTCGACGCCACCGACGCGCAGTCGCTCTCGGTGCTGCCGTTGCAAAGCGTGGACGCCGTTATCGTGGCTATCGGGGCCAACTTCGGCGCGTCCGTCAGGGTGGTGGCACTCCTGAAGAAGTGGAAGGTGAAACACATCTATGCCCGGGCCTACGACGACGTGCACCGCTCTGTATTGGAGGCTTTCGGCTTGGAACGGATACTCACGCCCGAGGAGGACGCCGCCCGCGGATTGGTGCGCTTGGTGGAGTTCGGACGCAACATCGAAGTGTTCAAGGTGGACGCCGACTACTATGTAATCAAGTTCCCCATTCCCAAAAAACTCGTGGGCTACTATGTGAACGAGCTGAAGCTTGAAAAGGAGTTCGGCTTGAAGATGCTGGCCTTGAAGCGGGGCGCGACGCTGAAGAACGCCGTGGGCATCTCTTTTACGGAGTACAGCGTGATGAACGAGTTTCCCGAGAACGAACAGGTGCAGGCCGACGACCGCTTGGTGTGCTACGGACGCTACAGCGACTTCCGCAAGTTCTGGAAGGCATTGTAGGGGCGATGGCGTAACATTGGTTAAGCATTGGCAAGAAAATCTTTTATCTATGTTAAAAGCGCGTGTCGCCTTTAAACTTATCTGCCGCTATGTAGTCATAAAGGTGTTGCAACAAGAAAGAGACAGCATTTTAATAACAACACTTAAAAATGTAAAGAAGTTATGATGAAGAAATTGACATTATCATTGGCAGCTCTCTTCCTTATGGGAGGATTGAGCATGGCACAAGAAGGCGGCCCGCGTGGCGGTCAGGCTCCTGACCCCGCCGAGATGGCTCAGAAGATGACTGAACGTATGGTTCAGAAGTATGGTTTGGACGAGACGCAGCAGGCAAGCCTGCTCGAGGTGAACCAAGCATGGGTGGAGCAAATGGCCAAGATGCGTCCCCAACGTCCCGAAGGACAAGGTGCTCCCGAGGAGATGACTGAAGAGCAGCGTCAGGAAATGGACGCAGCCCGCAAAGCCAAGATGGAAGAGATGAAGACGGCCCGCGAGGCTTACGAGGAGCAGATTAAAGGCATCTTGACCGAAGAGCAGTTCCAAGCCTATCAGAATGACCAGAAGAACCGCAAGGGCGGCAAAGGTGGAAGACGTGGCCCCGGCGGTCCCGAAGGCGGTCCTCACGGTGGCCCGATGGGTGGTCCCGGTGAAGGCCCTCAAGGTGGTCCGATGGGTGGTCCCGACGGTCCTCAGGGTGGCTTCATTGACGGCGGCGATCCCGACGGTAACATGTAAGTTTTTAGTTTAGATAGGTATTATTAAGGGGCTGCATCCCATGCTTGGCTTGCCTTTTAAGGGCAGGCGGCGGCGAAGGGATGTGGCCCCTTAGCTGTTTTTGGCTGTTTCCCTTGTATTATTCGGTGGCTTTTCGTTTCTTTGCCCCATTAATTTAAATGACAGTGTGATGAAAGGATTCTTTTATATAGGTGCCTGCGTGGGGATGGCGGCGCTCTTGGCGCTCTCTTCTTGCGGGAGCGGACGCGACAAGAACGGCATACAATTGGTGGAGAAGACGCCCGACGAGGGCGAGCCGGCCGTGCAACAGATGTCGCCCTCGCAGGCGCGCGAGGAGATTGTCTACAAAGGCAAGAAGTATGTGGCGACCGTGATGCGCGCGCCCGACGCCGCCCTGCCTGTGGTGCAGAACGGGCAGGGGGAACGCTTCTTGGACAACGGCATCACGGTGGACATACTGTGTGAAGGCAGGCAGGTGTTGCGCCGTGTCTTTACCAAGCGTGATTTCGCGCCCTACGTGGAGCCGGCCTTCTTGGAACACTCCATATTGCAGGGGTTGGTGTATGACGCTTCGGCCGCGGGGCTCTCTTTCTTGGTGAGTGTGGGTTATCCGCAGACCGACCTTTACACCTTGCTGCGGCTGACGGTATCGGCCGAGGGCAAGTGCTCTATAGAAAAGACGGATTTGATGGAGGGCTGGTGAGGTCAGTCTTCCAAGTCGACCACGGTGATGCCGGCGCCGCCGAACTGCACGTGCTCGTCGGCGAAGTGACGCACGCCGGGCACGGTGGCCAAGTATTGACGGATGAGTGTGCGCAAGATGCCCGTGCCTGTGCCGTGCAGGATGCGCACCCTTGAGGCGCCTACAAGCAGGGCGTCGTCCATGAAGTAGGTGATGGCTTGCAGGGCTTCGTCGCCGCGCATGCCGCGCACGTCGATGTCTTGCTTGAATTGCAGTCTCTTCTGGTAGAGGTCTTCTTGCGTGCGGCTGCCCACCGCGCTCTTCTGCCGGGAGACGGTGCTTGTCGCGGCCTGCGCGGTGCGTTCCAACCGCTCCAAGGGCACGGTGGTCTTGAGGTTGCCGAAGGCTACCACGGCTGTCTTGCCGCTTGTTTCCAACACTTCGCCCACGGCTGTCTGGCCTTTTATCTTGACGGTGTCGCCTGCCGTGAGTGGTTGTGGTGACGGTGGCTTGGGGCTTTCGGGGGCTGTCGTGCCGCCCTCGCCGCCGGCTTTCTTGTCGCGCTTGCGGCGCTGCCGCTCTTGCAGCCGCTCCATCTTGCGGGCTATTTTCCGCTCCTCTTCTTCTTGTGCTTTCTCTTTGTCGGTGGTGCTTTCTATTGTGTCGCGGAAACCGGCCAACTCCTGCCGCGCCTGCTTGGTGCGCTCTCTTTCGGCTTGGGCTTCCTTGATGGTGCGTATGGTGTGCTCTATGCGGGTGTTGGCCTCTTGTACCAAGGCGCCGGCTTCTTCCTTGGCTTGGCGCAGTATCTCTTTGCGGGAGTTCTGCAACGCTTCCATTTCGGCTTGGTAGCGGGCGAGCGTCTCTTCCAATTGCTTCTCGTGTTGGTGTATCTGCCGGCGTTTGTTCTCCCAGTAGCGCTTGTCGCGCACGATGTCCAAAAGGTATTTGTCGGCGTGTATGTAGTCGCTGCCCACAATGGACGAGGCGTCGGCGAAGCCTTCTTCGGGCAGGCCTATCTTGCGGGCAATCTCAATGGCGAAGGAACTGCCGGGGTTGCCTATCTGCAGCTGGAACAGCGGGCGCATGAGGTGCCGGTCGTAGAGCATGGCGCCGTTGACAAGTCCTTCTTGCCCTTCGGCATATTGCTTGAGGTTCTGGTAATGGGTGGTGATGACGCCGTAGGCTTTTCTTTGGTTGAAGCGCTCCAAGACGGCTTGCGCAATGGCGCCGCCTATCTGCGGCTCGGTGCCGCTGCCGAACTCGTCGATGAGGATGAGGCTGCCGGCGTCGCTCTGCTTCATCATAATCTTCAGGTTCGTCAGGTGCGAGGAGTAGGTGCTGAGGTCGTCTTCAATGGACTGCTCGTCGCCGATGTCGATAAAGAGGCTCGTGAATATACCCGTGTGGCTCCCTTCGTTCATGGGGACGGGCAGGCCGCACTGCAGCATGTACTGCAGCAACCCCACGGTTTTCAGGCATACCGACTTGCCGCCGGCGTTGGGGCCCGAGAGGATGAGGATGCGTCTTTCGGAGTTCAGCTCGATGTCTAAGGGCACCACTTTCTTGCCGTGCTTGGCAAGGGAGAGTTGCAGCAACGGGTGTACGGCCGCGCCCCAGTCCATGGCCGGCTTCTCTTCAAACGAGGGGATGACGCCGCCTGTACTGTCGGCAAGGCGGGCTTTGGCGCGCGTGAAGTCTATTTGTGCCAAGAAGTCGTAGGAGAAGAGCATGTCGGGGATACAGGGACGCAGGCGGGCGGACACTTCGGTGAGGATGCGGATGATTTCACGCCGCTCCTCGCTTTCCAACTCGCGGATGCGGTTGTTGGCTTCCACCACTTCGGCGGGTTCTATGTAGAGTGTCTTGCCGCTGGCCGACTCGTCGTGCACAATGCCGCGTATCTTGCGTTTCATGGCGGGCGGAATGGGGATGACCAACCGTCCGTCGCGTATGGTGGCGGTGACGCTCTTCTCTACCAACCCTTCGGCTTGCGCCCCGCGCAGTATGCTCTCCAAGGTGCGTGAAATGCTGCCCACGGTGCCTGCCAACTCGCGGCGTATGCGCGCCAGCTCGGGCGAGGCGTTGTCTTTGAGTTTGCCGTAAGGGGTGAGCATGTTTTCTATCTGCTTGACGAGTTGCGGGTAGAGCATGAGCCCGTCGGTGAGGCGTTGCAGGTTGGGGTAACGTGAGGTGCTTGCGGTGTCGGTATGGGTATCGGCACGGACATCGGCGCGGTCGTCTTTGGATAGTTTCAGGTATTGCGCAATGCTTTGTATGGTTGCTTGGGGTCGGGCCAAGTCGGCGAGTTCCTGCGCGTCGAAATAAATGCCGTCTACCATTGTTTTTTTGAATTGGGCGG
>JAJPYW010000045.1 GCA_021204715.1 Prevotellaceae bacterium | reverse complement strand
TTTTTTTATGCGGCTCTATTGTATTCCGCCGGCCACGAAGTAAAGCGGTGAATCGAAACGCGCCGCTTTTTTTATGCGGCAAGGCGCCGGTCGAAGCGGCGCCCCAAGCGTGTCACAGCTTGGTCTCTCCTTCGATGTAGTTCTCCATGAACATACGTTCGCCGTCGAACACGGCGTAGGTGAAGAGGTTTATCCAGTCGCCCACAATGAGCATGCGCGAGGTGGCGCTAAGCAGCAAGTCGAGCTCTATGTGGCGGTGTCCGTAAATGAAGTAGTTGATGTCGGGATGTGTTTTCAAGTACTCCTTGGTGTAAAGCACAAGGTATTCGCGCGCTTCGCCCATATAGTCGGGCTCGCGTCCGTCTTCCCGCTTCATGCGGCTGTGCTTGGCCCACTCCAAGCCTATCTCCACGCTCCAACGGGGGTGCAACGCCGAGAAGAGGCATTGAGCCGTGTGGCTGTGAAAGAGCGCGCGCAGCAGCTTGAAGGATTTCTCGGTGTCGCCTAATCCGTCGCCGTGGGCAATGTAGAACTCTTTGCCGTAGAGCTCCACTGTAATGGGCTCGCGGTGCAGCGTCACGCCGCACTCACGCGTCAGGTAGTCGCCACACCATATATCGTGGTTGCCCGTGAAGTAGTGTACTTCCACACCACGGTCGGTGAGCTCGGAGAGCTTGCCCAAGAAGCGGGTATATCCCTTGGGCACCACAAGCTTGAACTCATACCAGAAGTCGAACATGTCGCCAAGCAGGTACACGGCCGAAGCCTTTTCTTTGATGCTGTCAAGGAAGTTCACCAAGCGGCGTTCTTGCGTGCGCCCGTGCTCTATGGCGCGGGAACCAAGGTGGGCGTCGGAAAGGAAATAGATGTTTTTCATGTGCTGTCGATTGGGGGTAAGTTGCTAAAGGAAGCCCAACTCCAACTTGGCCTCTTCGCTCATCATCTCCTTGTCCCACTCGGGCTCGAACACCAAGTTGACCACCGTGGAGGTGACGCCTTCTATGGAGGCTATCTTCTGGCGGACGTCTTCCAAAATGAAATCGGCCACGGGACAATTGGGGGCGGTAAGCGTCATGTCGACGGCTACGGCGCCTTCGTCGGTCACGTCTATCTTGTAGATAAGCCCCAAGTCGTAGACGTTCACGGGAATCTCCGGGTCGTAGACGGTCTTGAGCATGTCTACTATCTTCTCTTCGATTTCAAACTGTGTCATTTCGGGCAGGTGTGTTGGTTTGGAAAAGCAAAGATAGGCAAGTTTATCGAGATTGTGCTACTTTTATGGATGCTAATCGACGCGCGGCATGGAATTTTCTTTGGTTTTCGTTTGGATAGTTCCCGAATTTCCCCTTACTTTGTTATTCATTGCATGGAAAAGTATATAAAGTAATCATATCAACATGGCAAAAAACAAGAAAGGACAGAAGAAACACACCCGCAGGGACGAGAAGCAAGGCAGGAAAGTATTGATAGGCATTACCATAGGCGCGGTTGTCATCATTGTGCTGATGGTATTGGTATTGGCACAGTTCGTTGACTAAGGCGCGGATATGCCACAGGAGATTGAACGCAAGTTCTTGGTGGAGGGCGAGTACAAAAGGCAAGCCTACGCGAAGAGCCGCATACGCCAAGGTTACATCTGCAGCCGGCGGGGACGCACGGTAAGGGTGCGCATACGCGACGGCGAGGGGTTCCTCACCATTAAAGGGGCCACCGACAGCAAGGGCATGAGCCGGTATGAATGGGAGAAAGCGCTGCCGCTTGAAGAGGCGGAAGCGCTCATGGCGCTGTGCGAGCCGGGCATGATAGACAAGACGCGCTACTTGGTGGCCGCAGGCAAGCATGTGTTCGAGGTAGACGAGTTCTATGGCGAGAACGAAGGCTTGGTGGTGGCCGAAGTGGAGCTTGCCGGCGAGGACGAGCCTTTCGAGCGCCCCGCTTTCCTCGGAAAGGAGGTGACGGGCGACGCGCGCTACTACAATTCGCAACTCATGAAGTGTCCTTACAAGAGCTGGGCGCATGCCGCAAGCAAAGAGGCGGGTAGCGGCAAGTGAAGTAAAAGCTGCATGCGGCGCAAGCCGGGCATAAAATAGCGCAAGAGGGCGTGTGGAAACGCCCCGAAGAAAAAAGATTGTCCTTGTTACAACGGCTTGTAGCAAGGACAATCTTGTTTATAGTATCTGTTTTATCACAGTTTTTATGCGTAAAAAAAGTGGTTGTGTCCGGCGGACACAACCACTTTTAGATGGGTTCAACGTATGCTCCGGTTAGTTTTCGTTGTTGATGGTGCAGATGCTCACGCGGTTCCAGTCGGGCTCCTCGAACATGTCGCCCACGCCTTCGCCACTTGCCTGTATGCGGTCGGCGGAAATCTTGTACTTGCCGGTGAGCATGGTCTTGACGGCCTCGGCACGCTGGGCGGCGATGCGCTCGTTCACTTCAATGCTGCCTTCGGGAGATGCATAGCCCTTGATGATGACCGAAGCGTCATTGTGGTTCTTCAAGTAGGTGGCGATGCGCTCTACGTTGGGCGTCTGGGAAGCGTCGATGGCGGTGCTGCCTTGACGGAACGTAATGACAGACTCCAATGTCTTGGTGGTGACAGCGGGCTCGGTAATCACTTCGGGCTCCTTGTTGAGGCACTCTTCCAATGCCTTGGCAAGCTCGGCATTCTTCTGGTTGGCATCATTCAAGGCGGCGTCCTTGCCGGCCAAGTCTTCGCGCAGGGCGTTGATCTTGGCGTTCAACGCGTCAATCTCGCTCTGGTCGCAAGCCTCGATGCGGGTGAAGTAGTGCTCGCCGTTGCTGGTCTTGAAGTGGTACTTCAAGCCTACGGTGAGTTCCCATACGGCATCGTTGGAGTTGAAGCGCACGTGGTTGCTGGTTTCAGGATTCAAATCGTACACAAGGGCGGGCTTCAAGGCGAGCGTCCATGCCTTGCTCTCTCCCAAGTTGAAGTTCAAGTCCAAGCCTAACTTGCCGGAGAGGTTGTTGTGGTCGTTGCCCCTATTAGAGTTGTAATAATAATGCAGCCAGCCCAAGCCTACAACGGTCTCGATCTCGAACACACGGGGCCGGCCTTTGTAGCCGCCGAAGAGGTTCATCAAGTTCAAGTTGTTCACCAACATGAGGTTGGAGTTGTCGAATCCTGTCTTGCTGTCGGTGGTGTTGACAGTGCCTGCGAATTCAAGGCCGAACCCTACGACCGGTGTAATCTTCTTGTCCAAGCTTATGCCAAGGATACCGCGCATGGACCCATGGTGCAACGGAGATACTCCACCGCCATAAATTCCAAGGGACCAATTGTCAGAAAACTTGTTCCCCACTACGGCCGTCTGCGCATTGGCGCTTACGATTGCCGTTCCTAACAACAAAGTTGCAATAAATAACTTTTTCATCATTTTTGTTTATGTGTAAAGTTAGTAATTTCAGTCCCTCCCCTTGCCTTTGAAGCGTACTAACTTTTTCACCGCTCCTCCGGCTTTGACGGAATTGTTCATTCCGCGTGCAAAAGTAGTGAAAAAAAAGATATATGTTCACCTATTTTCATAAAATTGCACTGTTGCGTGAATAAAGTATCGATGTTTGTATGTGTAACGCGGCAGGAAGGTGTTGTAGGGGGTGCTGCGCAAATACACCTTATTTATATATATAGGGGAATGCTTCGGCTCTTTTTATTCGTTTGAAGGGAAAGTACACCTTATTATATATATAGGAACAGACTTCATTTGGATGTGCGGTTGTCCTTACCGGCATCATTACACCTTATTATATATATAGGAACATGGGGAAAGGGCGGCGCGGCTTAACGCGCCTTGCGGGGTAGCGGACAGGGAAGCGAGTCAGTCTGCACATTGTTCATGCCGCTCCACAGGCTGTAACGGGCGTGGGGATTCATCTGCTCCATGCGCTGCAAGAGCTCCTTGGAGCGGCTGCGGTGCGAAAGGTCTTCGTAGGGGCAGCGCACGGACTGCAACCGGTAGCCGCGCTGTCGGGCGAAGGCTTCCATGTCGGCCTCGTGCTCCAAGCAGAGGGGGCGGATGATGGTCATGTCGAACTTCTGCATCTGCAAGCGGGGCGGCATGGCGGCGAAAGCGCCTTGGAAGGTGAGGTTCATGAGCAACGTCTCCAAAATGTCGTCCATGTTGTGTCCCAAGGCGATTTTGTTGCAGCCATGCTCCTTGGCAAGGGTGAAGAGTGCCTTGCGGCGGTTCCACGAGCAGAGAAAGCAGGGTGACTTGCGCGTGTCGGTAGCGGCGTTGAAGGAGGCTTCGCAAGTGACGAAGGGGACACCCATAGAGGTGGTGAAGGCGCGCAAGTAATCCACGTCGCTGCGGTAAGGGATGTTGGTCATGGCTACGTAAGCGGCCACCAAGCTGATGCGTGGCTTGAGGATGCGGGCGCGGGCGGAAAGCAGCTCTGTCATGGCCAAGGAATCTTTCCCGCCGGAGAGCGCAATCAAGATGCGGTCGCCCTCGTCGAGCAATCCATACGTCACCACGCCACGGGCGAAACGCCTGCGGACGCGGTTCTCCAAGGGTGTCGCTGCCTTGTCCATAGCGGACAAAATTACAGCATCGGCCGCTATGGAACGTGGTGTAATGGGGTATTTAAAGGAATTTAACGTGATAGTAAGGCGGGAAAGGGGATTAATGCTTATCTTTGAATGTTTGAACAAAGACGGGATGAATCCATGAAAAGAATAGACAGGCTACTTTTTCTTCTATGTATGTTCTTGGCCGTGCCGCTCATGGCGCAGACGCAGGCCGAGACGAAAGCGCTTTACGACAACGGCGCGTATGAGGAGGCGTTGCCGGGATTGTTGAAGTTGGTCAAGTCGCAACCGGCCAACGGGAACTACAACTTGTGGTATGGCGTGGCCTCGCTCGAGACGGGGGCTTACGCCGACGCGGTGAAGTACTTGGAGCTGGCGGTGAGGTACAGGGCTACCGGCGGACAGTATTGGTTGGCCCAAGCCTATATAACGAGCTACCGTTATGAGGACGCCGTGCGCACGGCCGAGAGTTATTTGAGCGACTTACAGAAGCGGAAACGCCCCACCGAAGAGGCGGAAGCGCTCTTGGAGAAGTGCCGTGCCGGGCTGCGCATGATGAAAGGCGTGGAACGTGTATTGGTGGTGGACAGCGTGGTGGTGGAAAAGAACCAACTCCTCGAGGCGTACCAATTGAGCCCTGAAACGGGAAGGCTCTTCACCTACAATGCCTACTTCGGCAAAGAGAACGTCAAAGAGGATGAAGAGGGGGTGCAGGAGGACTTGCGCACCGTGTTCCTCACCGAAAGGGGCAACACCATTTATTACAGCCAGCTGCAGCCCGACAGTACCTTCGGTCTCTACACGAGACACAAGTATTTGGGTGAGTGGAGCGGGGAGACGGCACTGCCCGACAACATCAACGAAGGCGTGGACGCGGCTTATCCTTTCATGTCGGCCGACGGCACCACGCTCTATTATGCCGCCGACGGCGATGCTTCGCAAGGCGGCTACGACATCTTCGTGACACGCTACGACAGCAATTCGGGTACAAGCTACTCGCCCGAGAACATCGGCATGCCGTTCAACTCTCCTTTCAACGACTACCTGTATGTGGTGGACGAGTTCAACAACTTGGGCTGGTTTGCTTCCGACCGTTACCAACCCAAGGACACCTTGTGCGTGTACATTTTCGTGCCCAACGCAAGCAAGCAGGTGTACAGCTACGAGGATATGGACCAAGCGGAGTTGACGCGCTATGCGAGCCTGCGCTCCATTGCCGACACGTGGACCGACAAGGCGGCGCTCGAGCAGGCCAAGGCGCGCTTGCAGGCGGTGGCCGAGGCAAGGCGGCAAGGTGCGGCGGCACAGGGTTTCGCGTTTGTCATAGACGACAGCCACGTGTATCGTTCAATGAATGACTTCCGCTCGGCGGACGCGAGGGATTCATTCAAACGCTATCAACAGGCGGTTACCAACTACCAGCTACAGTTGCAGCGGTTGGACGCCTTGCGCCAGCGTTATGCAGGCGCCTCACAGAGCGAGAAGAGCGGCTTGGCGCCTTCCATCCTTACCTTGGAGGCGCGGGTGGAGCAACTCACCGCTCAAATGAAGCAGCTTGCCCTGTTGGTGCGGCAGCAAGAGAAGGACACCTTTAAATAACAGTTTTATGGATATACTCATCATCGTCATATTACTCGCCGCGGCCATCGTGCTCTTCTTGGTGGAGGTGTTTATCATTCCGGGCGTAAGCGTGGCGGGCATCGCGGCGGCTTTGTGCCTTGTCTATGCCAACTTCCATGCGTTCGTCCACTTGGGCGTTGCGGGCGGCATCGTGACATTGATTGTATCGGCCGTGGCCGCTGCAGGCTCTTTTGTGTGGTTCATGCGCTCCAAGACGTTGGACAAGGTGGCCTTGAAAGAGAACATATCGTCTACGGTGCAGAGCGAGGCCAAAAGCCGGGTGAAGCCGGGCGATACGGGCATCGCCGTCACGCGGCTGGCCTTGATAGGCACGGCGCTGATTGACGGCGAGACGGTGGAGGTGAAGTCGGCCGACGGCTTCTTGGACGAGAAGACGCCCATAAGGGTGGCGCGTGTCAGCGAAGGCGTCATCATGGTGGAAAGGAACAACAGCTGACGCAAGCTGCAGGTGTGTATTCAAGCAATCATTTAAACTTAACAATATCGACTTATGATGGATACCAATTCAATCTACGTGGTGGTTGTCATTGTGATAGCCTGCGTTGTATTCTTGGCCGTATTTTTTCATTACGTGCCTTTCTTCCTGTGGCTGTCGGCCAAGGTATCGGGCGTGAACATCTCTTTGGTGCAACTCTTCTTGATGCGCATCCGCAACGTGCCGCCTTACATCATCGTGCCTGGGCTCATCGAGGCGCACAAGGCGGGGCTTGGCAACATCACCCGCGACGGATTGGAGGCGCACTACTTGGCCGGCGGGCATGTGGAGAAGGTGGTGCACGCATTGGTGTCGGCCTCGAAAGCCTCCATCGAGCTTCCTTTCCAAATGGCCACGGCCATTGACTTGGCCGGCCGCGACGTGTTCGAGGCGGTACAGATGTCGGTCAATCCCAAGGTGATTGACACGCCGCCTGTAACGGCTGTGGCCAAGGACGGCATTCAGCTCATTGCCAAAGCGAGGGTGACGGTGCGCGCCAACATACGCCAGTTGGTGGGCGGCGCCGGCGAGGACACGGTATTGGCCCGTGTGGGCGAGGGCATCGTCTCTTCCATAGGTTCCTCCATAAGCCACAAGCAGGTGTTGGAGAATCCTGACTCCATCTCTAAATTGGTGCTGCGCAAAGGGCTCGACGCCGGCACCGCTTTCGAGATTCTCTCCATAGACATCGCCGACATAGACATAGGCAAGAACATAGGCGCCGCCTTGCAAATGGACCAAGCCAACGCCGACAAGAACATAGCGCAAGCCAAAGCCGAGGAGCGGCGCGCCATGGCCGTGGCCACCGAGCAGGAGATGAAGGCGAAAGCGCAAGAGGCGCGCGCCAAGGTGATTGAGGCCGAGGCCGAAGTGCCCAAAGCCATGGCGGAAGCATTCCGCAGCGGCAACTTGGGCATCATGGACTACTACCGCATGAAGAACATCGAGGCCGATACTTCCATGCGCGAGACCATCGCGCGGCCGGTGGCAGGCGGAAGTGGACAGCAGCCGTTGGGCAAGTAAAGGGGCTACCGCTCTATTGTGGATGATATACTTGCCGCAACGCAGGCAAAATAACCGGCTTGGCGCCGATGCGACACCTGCCGCAACGCAGGCAAAATAACCGGCTTTGCGCCGATGCGACACCTGCCGCAACGCAGGCTATTAGTTGACTTATCGCAGACACTATATATATAATAGGTATGGAGAACTACTTTCCCCCTTCTGAATTGGTCATTAACGACGACGGCTCGTCGTTCCACCTGCATGTGAAACCCGGACAACTGGCGGGCAAGGTGATATTGGTGGGCGACCCCGGACGGGTGCCTGTCGTGGCTTCGCACTTCGACACAAGGGAGTGCGAGGTGGAGAGCCGTGAGTTCAGGACCATTACCGGTACTTACAAAGGCAAACGGCTGACGGTTGTCTCCACGGGCATCGGCTGCGACAATATAGACATCGTGATGAACGAAATAGACGCGCTAGCCAACATCGACTTCACCACACGCATGGAGAAGGCGGTGCCGCAAAGCTTGGAGTTGGTGCGCATAGGCACCTGCGGCGGGCTGCAACCTTACACGCCGGTGGGTACTTTCATCTGCTCGGAGACGTCCATAGGCTTCGATGGCGTGCTGAACTTCTATGCCGGGCGCGACGCTGTGTGCGACCTTGCGTTTGAGCGCGCTTTCTTAAAACACATGGGCTGGAAAGGCAGCCAATGCGCGCCGGCGCCTTACGTCATCGACGCCGACAAGGAGTTGGCCGACCGCATTGCAGGCCATGAGATGGTACGTGGCGTGACCATTGCCGCCTGCGGTTTCTTCGGCCCGCAAGGACGGCGGCTGCGCCTGCCTTTGGCCGATCCTGACCAGAACGAGAAGATTCAGCAGTTCGAGTATGAAGGAAGGCGCGTTACCAACTTCGAAATGGAGAGTTCCGCTCTTGCGGGGTTGAGCCGCTTGATGGGACACCGCGCCGTCACCGTCTGCATGGTCATAGCCAACCGTTGGGCCAAGGAGATGGATACCAATTACAAGAACAGCATCGACACGTTGATTCAAACGGTTTTAGACAGAATCTGACAGGCCTTGTTTTTTTATCCAAAAAAAGAGCGTAGCAAACAGAAAACAACACCCGTCATGGAAGCTGTCTTTAAACAAACCGCCACCGACAAAGCAACCCGTTATCAATCGTTTCTTACTCCATTCAAACTGCTGATTGCGGATGAGAAAGAGGAAGTCGGCGTATTGGCCAATGCCGCCGCCGCGCTTCGCGAAGCCTTCGACTTCTTCTGGGTGGGTTTTTACTTGGT
>JAJPYW010000245.1 GCA_021204715.1 Prevotellaceae bacterium | reverse complement strand
ATCGACTGGTTGTTGACCGACAGCCGTTCGCTCAGTTTCCCCGAAACCACCCTCTTCTTCGCCTTGCCCACGAAGCGCAACAGCGGCGCCCGCTACATCGACGAGCTGTACGCGCGGGGCGTGCGCAACTTCGTGGTGTCGTCGGCCGAGTTCCGTTCGGGCAAGAAGGAGGCCAACTTCTTGGTAGTGGCCAATCCTCTTAAAGCGTTGCAGGAATTGGCCGCCGAGCACCGCAAGCGGTTCAGCCCGCCGGTGGTGGGCGTCACGGGCAGCAACGGCAAGACGGTGGTCAAGGAGTGGCTTTACCAGTTGTTGGCGCCCGACCGGGTGATTGCCCGCTCGCCGCGCAGCTACAACTCGCAGATAGGCGTGCCCTTGTCTGTATGGCAGATGGACGAGAACACCCAAGTGGGCATCTTCGAGGCGGGTATCTCCGAGCCGGGCGAGATGCGCGCTTTGGAGAAGATAATCAGCCCCACCATCGGCATCTTGACCAACATCGGCGGGGCGCATCAGGAGAACTTCTTCTCCATGCAGGAGAAGTGTATGGAGAAGTTGTCGCTCTTCAAGGAGTGTGACGTGGTGATATACGACGGCGACAACGAGTTCATCAGCAACTGCGTGGCCCGCTCGCTCCTTTCGGCCCGCGAGATTGCTTGGAGCCGCAAGGACATGGAGCGCCCCCTGTACATCAGCAAGGTGGTGAAGGGAGAACACTCCACCTACATCGCTTACCGCTATTTGGAAATGGACAACGCCTTCACGCTTCCTTTCGTGGACGACGCCTCCATTGAGAACGCCTTGAACTGCTTGGCCGCCTGCCTCTACTTGATGCTCCCGGCCGAAAGCATCACCGAGCGCATGGCCCGCTTGGAGCCGGTGGCCATGCGGTTGGAGGTGAAGGAGGGCAAGAACGGTTGCCTGATAGTGAACGACAGCTACAATTGCGACTTGGCCTCACTCGATATCGCGCTCGATTTCCTTGACCGCCGCTCGGCGCCCGGCGGACAGAAGGCGGGCGAGGCGACGTTGAAGAAGACGCTCATCCTTTCTGATATATTGGAGAGCGGGCAGAACTTGACGGCACTCTACCGGCAGGTGGCCGGGTTGGTAAGCAGCCGCGGCATAGAGCGCATCGTCGGGGTGGGCGAGGGCATCTCCCTTTGCGCGGCGCGCTTCGGTATGGAGCAGGCCTTCTATCCCGACACGGAGTCGCTGCTGCGTGCCTTGGAGCGGAACGAGATACGCTTCCAGAACGAGATAATCTTGATAAAAGGAGCGCGCAAGTTCGGCTTCGACGCCTTGACGGAAGTATTGGAGAAGAAAGTGCACGAAACCATTATGGAGGTGAACTTGGGGGCGATGGTGGAGAACCTGAACTACTACCGCAGCCTGTTGCGCCCCGAGACGAAGATGGTGTGCATGGTCAAGGCGGCCGCATACGGCACCGGCGCCTACGAGACGGCCAAGACCTTGCAAGAGCACCGTGTGGATTACTTGGCCGTGGCCGTGGCCGACGAAGGCTCGGAACTGCGCAAGGCGGGCATCACGGCCAACATCATCGTGATGAACCCCGAAATGACTGCCTTCAAAACCATGTTCGACCAGAAATTGGAGCCTGAAGTCTACAGTTTCCACCTGTTGGAGGCCTTGGCGCGCGAGGCCGAGAAGGAGGGAGTGACTCACTTCCCCATCCATGTGAAGCTCGATACGGGCATGCACCGCTTGGGCTTCGCCCCCGAAGAGGTGCCGCGCTTGGTGGCTTGGCTCAAAGGGCAGGACGCGGTCATCGTGCGCTCGGTCTTCTCACACTTGGCAGGCAGCGACACACCGCTGCTCGACGGCTTCACCCGCCGGCAGATAGAGACTTTCGAGGCGGCTTCCGCCGTGTTGCAGGCGGCCTTCCCGCACAAGATATTGCGCCACATCTGCAACTCGGCAGGCATCGAGCGGTTCCCCGGGGCGCAGTTCGACATGGTGCGCTTGGGGCTTGGCTTGTATGGCATCGACCCGGTGGACAACTCCGTGCTGCACACCGTGAGCACATTGAAGACCACCATCCTGCAGATACGCGACGTGCCCAAGGAGGAGACCGTAGGATATAGTCGCAAGGGCCGCTTGGAGCGCGACTCGCGCATCGCCGCCATCCCGATAGGTTATGCCGACGGCTTGGACCGCCGTTTGGGCAACGGACACGCCTACTGCCTGATAAACGGGCGGCAAGCTCCTTACGTGGGCAACATCTGCATGGACATCTGCATGGTTGACGTGACCGACATCCCTTGCCGGGAAGGCGACAGCGTGGAGATTTTCGGCGGCCACTTGCCCATCACCGTCCTCTCCGACATACTCGGCACCATTCCCTACGAAGTGCTGGCAAGGGTGTCGACAAGGGTGAAGCGTGTCTACTATATGGATTGACTTTTTGAATGGGTATGGAAGAAGAGATAAAAAAACGGTAACGGTACTTTGCGAACGCTCGCAAGACAGGTATTATTCCTGCGTTGTGGAGCATGATATAGCCGATCAGGCCGTCCGGTGGGGAGCTGTCACCCTTTCCACCATATTCTGGTATTCATAATGTATTACAACGTGCATACGGCATAAAGCAAGCATTTACTTTGATAATGACACGATGCCTTCTTCGATAGCTGAATCTCAAGCGTAAATGTAGTTTGCGACATAATAATGTGCAACTCTCGAAAAAAAACACTAACTTTGTACATAAAACAATGTAGTGGGTATGAAAGCCATTGATAACAAGATAATAGTTCTTGTTGAGAAGAAGAATTTTACCCCGGGCAAATAACGTTTAAAGACAATGTCAAAGAAAGTATTGAATATAGAGGAACTTCAAATAGCAGCCGAGAAGTTTTGTAAAAAAGAGAGTGGCCTTTACCGCTCTGAGTTATTTGGAGTGACCGATGGCAAAGCCGTTGGGACATTTGTTGAACATCTGTTCCAGGCATATTTAGCGCGGCAGTATGAAGTGACTGTTGGAAGTTCTGCCAATGGAATTGATTTGCCTTCTGTAAATACCGATATTAAAGTCACTTCGATTAACCGGCCACAATCGAGTTGTCCTTTTAAGGACAGCAAGCAAAAAATCTATGGACTTGGCTATAATCTTATTGTGTTTGTTTACCAAAAGATTGATGATATCCAAAAAAGGAAAGGATGTTTGAGTTTCCTTTCCTGTTCTTTTATAGAGTCGTATCGAACGGCAGATTATCAAACGACAACGGGCATCCGCAACATCATTGCCAATCATGGTAATGTTGACGATATATTTGCATTCCTCATAGACCATAATCTCCCTGCGGATGAAGTTTCGTTGATGAATATGGCAGAAGATATATTAAAGAATCCGCCTGCTGTGGGTTATTTGACAATTTCAAATGCATTGCAATGGAGGTTGCATTACGGCAGGGTGGTAAGTTTGACGGAAGCTGTCGGCGGTATTGCCCAGATTGTAAAATATGCCGGCGACAGCGTTTGACGTATGGATATGTCCGTATATACACCGGCGCCCATATCCGCAAAGGAGGCTGCATCACGTGAAGATTATGGCGATTGGCAAACCAATTATGAGTTTGCTAAAAAGGTATGTTTGTATTTACAAAACAAGGGCGTTACGCCCGATGTTATCGTGGAACCAACTTGCGGAACGGGAAATTTTATTGTCGCTGCCTTGGATGTATTTGGTAGTATAAAAAAAGTCTATGGTATAGAGATTTTCAACGGATATATCAATCAAACAGAACAAAAACTTAAAGAATATCTGAACCGCAACCGCATTATCCATTATGAGTTATACAATACAAACGTGTTTACATTTGACTTCAAAAGAATTGTAAACGATAACCAACATCAAAATATATTGGTATTGGGAAACCCTCCATGGGTAACCAACAGTGGAATGGGGAGAAATGGCGGCACCAACTTGCCGGTAAAAGTCAATATCAATAAAGCCAAGGGAATAGAAGCCATAACAGGAAAGGGAAACTTTGACATAGCCGAGAGCGTCTGCAATTTGATAATCGATGCTTTTTCTTGTCATCATCATACGCATTTGGCATTGCTTGTCAAAAGCTCTGTTGTAAAGAACATTTTATACAGGCAAAACTTCAGGCCGCACCGCATACAAGATATTCGACAACTTTGTTTTGACGCTAAGAAGGAATTTAAAGTGGCGGTCGCAGCGTCTTTATTTGAGTGCCTTATAGGAGAGGATTGTCAATGTTTGTGCGCGTCATACGACTTTTATACAAGAAGGTTTTCCCATTCATTTGGATGGGTAAACGGGGCGTTTGTTTCCAATGTGCAAGATTACCGGAAAACCTGTTTTCTTGATGGTCATTCTCCACTGGTTTGGAGGTCGGGTATAAAACATGACTGTTCGAAAGTCATGGAGTTGTCGTTGAATGGATCCATATACTATAACGGGTTAAAAGAGGTTGTTGAAGTGGATGGCCAAACAGTCTTTCCTTTGCTAAAAAGTTCGGATATTGGAAAAGGTATGAAAGGAGTTAGGAAATATTTGGTACTGCCCCAATCAAGTGTTTCAGAAGATACTTCTACCTTGAAAAGAACAGCTCCTAAAACATACGCATATCTCTTGTCGCACGCTGCTTATTTTGACAAAAGAAAGAGTATTGTTTACCGGAACAAACCAAGATTCAGCGTCTTTGGCTTAGGTAGTTATTCTTTTGCTCCTTACAAGATAGTTATTTCCGCATTGTATGCAGACATGGTCTTTTCTTTGGTAGAGCCCGTTGACGGCAAGCCTGTAATGGTGGACGACACATGCTACCTGTTGGGATTTGATAAAATTGAATACGCCAAGCTTACGCTTTTCATGCTACAAAATGATATGCTCAAGCGTTTTATCCGAAATATATGTTTCATGGATGCAAAACGTATAGTAAGTAGAGAACTGCTCATGAGAATTAATCTTTGTCAGCTTTCTAAATCCGTGGATTTTTCAAGCCTTGATATTTCGCAAGATACGATAGGCGAATATCAAAAATGGCTATATATTCAATCTGCCCCCAACTTGTTTAGTGGCCAAGTAATGGAAGAGACAGCAAAGAAAAAGCACTGATAAATCTCACGTCAAGTTTTGATTATCAGTGCTTTGTTTGCTTGTCGGGGTGACTGGATTCGAACCAGCGACCACACGCCCCCCAGACGCGTACTCTAAACCGGGCTGAGCTACACCCCGAATCAGCTAATCAGCGTTTCGGCTTCAGCGGTGCAAATGTAGGGATTTATTTTGAACGCGCAAACAAATAGGCGGTTTTTATTTTCACCTGCCGCTTTCTATGGTACGTTTGGCCGGCAGCCGTCGCCGGGATAATCCCAAATACCGATAAATCCGTCCGCATGCTATACCAAATCCTTTCGCGCTACAAATAGAGTGAAATTCCCATCAGAAAAACAAGTTATTTATGTTTTTCTGATGGGAATTTCACTGTTTAAGTAGGAGGGAAGCGGCCCCGCAACTTACAGCCCTACACCTGATGTATCAGCTTGCAGCTTTACGTCAGCCGCCGCTTGCCTCTTTAGCCTTATACCTATTATATAATAGGGCTTATCGTTCCACCGACGTGAACTCGGGTGTGCCACCTGCGGGGCAGGTGATGTAGACGGTGGCGGTACCGTCCTGGCCTTCGGGGTTCTTGGTGCTGACGGTAAAGAGGTAGTCGGTACCCTCGGGGGTAACGCGTGTGCCGAATGATACGGGTGTGCCTATGGGCATGGGATAATCACCGCAAGCGGTTTGGAAGATGGCTGTCTCGGCTTCGGTAACGGGTTGTTGTGCGGAGTAATCGGGCAGCTCTTCGACATCGCCGTCCATATAGTCGTTCACGATGAGGAACCGCTCCACTTCGGCAGCCGCCTTGTCGATGCGGGCGGCGCGTATGCCGAAGCCGTCGGTCACTGTCGCCTCGGGCAGGGCCGCGCGCAGGTCGTTCACGCTCGAGGAGAGTCCGCCGCTTCCGAAGGTGCAGAAGGGCACGATGGTTTTGCCGCTAAAGTCCAACTCTTTCAACAAAGAGGCTACGGGGCGGGCGTAGGTGCCGAACCAAACGGGGTAGCCCAAGAAGATGACGTCGTAATCGTCAAGATCGATGTCCAACGGCATCAACGGTGAAAGGGTGTCGGCCTGCTGCTCGGCCAAGCAACGCTCTATGGTCTCGTCGAAAGTGCCGTTGTAAGGTGTCTCTACATCAAAGCTGACGGCCTCGGCATAGACCAACTCGGCAATGTCTTCGGCCACTTCTTCCGTATTGCCGGTCTGTGAATAATAAAGTACCAAGTACTTGTGCTCGGGTTCGGGTTCACCGCCCTTCTTTGCCGGGCCGCACGCCACGCACAAGGCTGCTGCCGCGGCGCATAAGAATACTGTCTTTTTCATTGTGAATGATTGTTTAGATGATGTTTATACTGTTTTCTCTGCAAAATTACGTCTTTGTTTGCGGGTTGTGCACGGAATGTAGTTGTTTAACAATAATTAGTCAGTCTGACAGAAATAGGGATACTATCCACAGAAATTATCGAAGCGCTTCCATGCAGTCTATCTAAGCGCTTCCGTATGTGTTATCGAAGCGCTTCCATCCAACAGCTGAAACCAATTGATTCTTCCTTGTCAAGCGCGCCGGCATACGCTGTTTCGCGCGTTCTTGCACGCGGCTTGGCAGTACTTCGTTAATCTTTCGTAATAGACATGCGCTAATCCGAAGAACTTCATTAACTTTGTTTGCCAAATGGCTATAAAAATTATATTTATGAAGAAGAATATGGTGCTGCTCGCCGCGCTGCTGTTGCCGGCATGTATTTACGCACAAACCGAGGTGACCGCAGGCGTGATGCGCGGCAAGGACTATGGCGTGACTTACGTGCTTCCCCAAACCCAAGTGGAAATCGCCATCGAGACGACCAAACATACCTATACACCCGGCGAGTTCTGCAAGTATGCCGAGCGCTACCTCTATTTAAAAGGCCTTTCGGCCACCGGGGAGACCTACTGGGAAATCAACAAGATCGAGTTGCGCGTGGCGGGCGTGCCCGACAGCGAGCATGTCTATTTCGTGAAGCTGAAAGACAAGACGGTGGCCCCGCTCATGGAGTTGACGCGCGACGGCATCGTGCGCTCCATTAACATGCCTTACAGCGGCGGCGACGCCACCGGCCCTGCTGAAGAGGCGGCGGCCGCCACGGTGGACCCGCGCGGCTTCCTTACCGAAGAAATACTGGCCGCCTCGTCGCGCGCCAAGATGGCCGAATTGGTGGCCAAGGAGATATACAGCATCCGTGAAAGCCGTAATGCCTTGTTGCGCGGCGAGGCCGACAACATGCCCCAAGACGGCGCGCAGCTGAAAATCATGCTCGATAACTTGAACGTGCAGGAGCAGGCCATGCTCGAGATGTTCCAAGGCAAGCGGCAAGACGTGCCCGATACCTTCACCGTGCGCCTCGCGCCCGAAGAGATGGACCACAAGCTTGTCTTCCGCTTCTCCAAGTATGCAGGCTTGGTGGACGAAGACGACCTTTCCGGCGAGCCTTATTACCTCTCCCTTGTCGACCTGAAAACGCCCGCCATCCCCGCCGACGACGGCAAGAAGAAGGTGGACGGCGTGGCCTACAACGTGCCCGGACGGGCGCGCGTCACCTTGACCTGCAACAACAAGCAGGTGGCCCAAGCCGAGTTGCCCGTCACGCAGTTCGGCACGGTGGAGTACTTGGCTCCCGTGCTTTTTAACAAGAACAGCACCACCAAAGTGCTCTTCGACACGGCCACCGGCGCGCTTGTCAAGGTGGACAGAGAGGGGTATTGAGCCTCGATACTCATCGAGAAAAACGGGTGTATTATCTATAATTTTGTATAAATCTTCTCTGCAAGGCTGAATATCGAAAAATTGTTCCTATTTTTGCGACTTGTAATAGACACTTTCCGCCCCAAGGGGGAACAAGGTCCCGTCGCTTTTATGATGAATGCCGGGTGGTGAAGTGTGAGTACAATAAAGATGCAAGATACAATGCAAATAGATAAGAACCGGATTCCCCGCCATGTGGCAATCATCATGGACGGGAACGGGCGATGGGCCAAGCAACGCGGGCGTGACCGTACTTACGGACACCAGATAGGTGCCGAGACGGTGCATGTCATCGCCGAGGAGGCCGCCCGGCTGGGAGTGGGGTTCTTGACATTGTACACCTTTTCTACCGAGAACTGGAACCGCCCGTCAGCGGAGGTGGAGGCACTCATGACGCTGCTGTTCGACTCCATCGAAGAGGAGACTTTCATGAAGAACAACATCCGCTTCCGCATCATAGGCGATGTGGCCAAGCTGCCCCAAAATGTACAGGAACGGCTGGCTCTTTGCGTGGCACACACGGCCGGGAACACGGGTATGTGTTTAGTGCTGGCGTTGAGCTACTCCTCGCATTGGGAGATTACCCAAGCCGTGCGGCAGATTGCCCGGATGGCGGCCGAAGGGCAGGTACGTGCCGAAGAGATTGACAGTGCTTTCATAGCGCGTCACCTTGCCACCGCCTTCATGCCCGACCCTGATTTGCTCATCCGTACGGGCGGAGAGCTTCGCCTGAGCAACTACCTGCTTTGGCAATGCGCCTATTCAGAACTCTATTTTTGTGATACTTATTGGCCTGACTTCCGTGTGGATGAGTTCCATAAAGCCATCTTGAGCTACCAGCTGCGGGAACGGCGTTACGGCAAGACCAGTGAACAAGTCAGTGCGGATTAATATATAACCAAGTAACGTAGATGCAATATCGTATTTTCTTCCTAATGGTGTCGTTGGTTGTCCTGCTCTTCGGAACGGGACGGGCGGCGGCGCAAGAGGTGAACGGGACAGATGAGATGCAGGACGACACCGAGAAGCCGGTCATCCTCTATACGGGAACGCCTAAAAAGTATGAAATAGCCGACATCAAGGTGGAAGGCGCCCAGAATTACGAGGATTATGTAATCATCG
>JAJPYW010000189.1 GCA_021204715.1 Prevotellaceae bacterium | reverse complement strand
GTACAGCGGTACTCCTTTTTTTATGTCTATATCTAAAAAAGAAGCCCGCCCATACGGGGCAAAGTGGCACCGTAAAGCTGCCGGTTCCGATGGACGGAATGTGTGGACTCGCCGTACATATACGGTCATTGTCAATTATTGAGAGAAAGGGTTCCGACGCTTGCCAAAAGGAGCGAAAGAGGCGGTTTTTATCAAAAAGAAAGCGGTATTGTGCGATGGCGGGCATATTGTCATTGCAATTTAAGAAACACATGGCACGGTATCAAATCATTGGGAAACGCGGATCTGTCGAATGTATTCGACAGGGTGAGTCGAATGTATTCAATACCTCGAGTCGAATGTATTCTGACATTTTGCTCATCACATTCGACTCACCTTGACGAATACATTCATGATGCCGCATCGAATGTATTGGACAAACCGCCATGAATGTATCATGTAAAAATAGGCGGACTTGTGCTGAAAACCCGCCGCCTGCTTGATAAGTTGCCATATTTTATGTACGTTTGCACGTGCGCAATGAAGCGCGCGCCCTGTTACACATTACACACGCTCGCATGGAACTGTTGTTATATAAAGCCTCCGCCGGTTCGGGAAAGACATTCACATTGGTTGTGGAGTACCTCAAGCACTTGATGGCCCATCCGCTCGCTTACCGCCGTATATTGGCGGTGACATTCACCAACAAAGCCACCGCCGAGATGAAAGAGCGCATCTTGGCACAGTTGCAAGGCATCTGGCAGGGCGACCCGGCTTCGGACGCTTACTTGGAGAAGCTCGCGCAAACGGGTAAAAGCCGACAGGAGTCGCGTGCCATGGCGGGCAAGGCCTTGCACTACATCCTGCACGACTACAGCCGTTTCCGCATAGAGACCATAGACTCCTTTTTCCAGACGGTACTGCGCAACTTGGCACGTGAATTGGGGTTGACGCTCAACTTCGAGATAGAGATGGACATCGACCAAGTGCTGAGTGACGCCGTCGACGGCCTGATTGAGAAACTCACGCCCGACTCAACGATATTGTCGTGGTTGTTTGATTACATCGACGAAAAGATAAAAGAAGACAAGAGGTGGAATGTGTCCACAGAGGTGAAGTCATTCGCCAAGAATATCTTCGACGAGCTTTACATCGCCCGGGGCGAAGGGTTGCGCAAGACGATGGAATCACCGGGAGTATTGGAAGAATACCGCAAGCAGTTGAGGGCATTGAAAGAGGCGGCGCTTGACGAGATGCGGAGCTATGCCGGCCGCTTTGACGAAGAATTAGCCCGGCACGACCTCACCGCCGCTGATTTGAAAAACGGCGCAAAAGGTATATACGGCTATTTCCGCAAAATGCGCGAAGGCAAGCTGTCGGCCGGCGAGGCTTGCAACAAAACTTTCCAAGACTGCATGGACAGCCCCGAAAACTGGGTGTCGAAAACCCATAAACGCCGGAAGGAGATTATACTCGCGGCAGGTACTTCTTTGCTGCCTTTGTTGAGGGAGACGGAAGAAAGGCGCGCGCCGGCCGCCCGCACCGTAAACAGTTGCGAGCTCACTTTGAAACACTTGAACAAGCTGCAACTGTTGAACCACATTGACAAGGAGATGCGTGAGCAGAACCATGCCCGCAACCGTTTCTTGCTGACCGATACAAACAACTTGCTGCACCGGATAATACGTGAAGGCGACACTTCGTTTGTATTCGAGAAGATAGGCGCCGAGCTGTACAACCTGATGATTGACGAGTTTCAAGACACCAGCCGCATGCAGTGGGACAACTTCCGCCTGCTGCTTGTCGAAGGTCTTTCGCAGGGTGCCGACAGCTTGATTGTGGGCGATGTGAAGCAGTCCATATACCGCTGGCGGGGCGGAGACTGGCGGATATTGGAGAGTCTTGACAAGCAGCTTCCCTTCCCCGTGCGCACCAAGACGTTGAAGACGAACCGCCGCAGCGCGCCCTGCGTCGTGGAATTCAACAACCGCTTCTTCTCAAAAGCGGTAACCGCTTTGAGCAACCGCCACGAGGCCGAATTGGGCGAGCGGTGCGTGCCCATGGAAATGGCTTACGCCGACGTGGAGCAGGAGTTCCTGCCGAAAAAGGAAACGGGTTATGTCAAAGTAACGCTTCTCGATCCCGAGGTGGGCGGCGAGTATGAAGCGCTGACGTTGAAAGCCCTTGGAGAGGAGGTGTCGCAGTTGTTGACGGCCGGGGTGGAACAGCGGCAAATCGCCCTTTTGGTGCGCAAGAACAAGTACATTCCCGTCATCGCCGACTATTTTGAAAAAGAGTTGGGCATCTCCCTTGTCTCCGACGAAGCCTTCCGCTTGGACGCGTCGGCAGCCGTCTGCCTCTTGATGGACGCGCTGCGTTACCTCTGCAATCCCGCCGACAAGATAGCCAAAGCCTGCGTACAAGACGCTTGCATGCATAAAGAACAAGTGGAGGCGGAAGCAAGGGCCGACCGCGCCCCGGCGGATGCACGCTTCCCCGGCGCCGACGCCTTCGAGACGTTCCTCATGCGCTCGGAACCGCTGCGTCTTATGCCCCTGTACGAGTTGTTGGAAGAGCTTGTGCTGCTGTTCGGCTTGGCCGACGCGCGGGGAGAAGAGGCTTATCTTTTCTTCTTCTTCGACAAGGTGTCGGAATACTTGCAGGGGAATCCGCCCGGTTTGGAGTGCTTCATCCGCTATTGGGAGGATACGCTTTGCGGCAAGACCATTCCCGGCGCGGAGGGCGACGGCATACGCATCTGTTCCATCCACAAGGCCAAAGGCTTGGAATACCACACGGTGTTGCTGCCTTTCTGCGATTGGAGCTTGGAAGTGGAGCGGCACGACCAGTTGGTGTGGTGTACGCCTGCCGAGGCTCCTTACGATACGTTGGACCTCGTTCCGGTGAGCTATTCCGGCACAATGGCCGAGTCAGTTTACCGGCAAGATTATTTGGAAGAACGGCTGCAACTCTGGGTGGACAACTTGAACCTGCTGTATGTGGCCTTCACACGCGCGGGGCGCAACTTGATTGTATGGGGACGGGGCGACAAGCCGGGCACTGTGTCCGCATTGTTGGAGACGGCCTTGCCCGGAATGGCGCGCGAGGGCACCGGCACTTGGGACGACGAGGCCTTGCAATATCTCTTTGGTACTCCTTGCCTGCACCCGGTTGCCACGGCACAAGGAGAGAGTGCCCTGCCCGTCCCGGCCGTCAACAGGTTGACACAGCAGCCCCAAAGCGTGCCCGCGCGGATGGCTTGCACGCGCCCGCACCTTGTATTCCGCCAGTCCAACCGCTCGGCCGACTTCCTTGCAGGCATGGTGGAAGGGAAAACGGAACCGCCGGCAAGAAGCCGTTACATAGACCGCGGGCGGACGCTCCACACGCTTTTTTCGACCATCCGCACCGAGGCCGACATCGACGCTGCCGTGCGCCGGTTGACGGCCGAAGGCATCATCGGCACAGCGGAAGAAGAGGCCGGGGTGACAGCGTTGACACGCCGCGCTTTCGCCTTGCCTCAAGTGAGGGAATGGTATTCGGGAGAATGGCGCGTCTTCAACGAGTGCGACATCCTTTGGATGGAGGACGGACATCTGTGCAACCGCCGCCCCGACCGCGTGATGGTGCGTGGCGGGAAGATGGTGGTGGTGGATTTCAAGTTCGGCAAGCCGCGGCCGGAATACCACCGGCAAGTGCAAGGATACATGGAGTTGCTGGCCCGCATGGACTATCCTTCGGAACAAATCGAAGGATATTTGTGGTATGTGGACGCGGGTGCCATAGAGCGTGTGGAAAGAGAGTGAAAAAGGAAAGGAAAGGAACGTAAACGCCACGATATGGAAACATTTCTTCAAATGGTCGCCCAAGACCTCTACGCTAAAACAGGCAACGACTTGTCGCGCACGGCCGTGGTCTTCCCCAACAAACGCGCGCGGCTCTTCTTCAACAAGCAGTTGGCCGCGCAAAGCACACGCCCTATTTGGTCGCCTGCCTATTTGGATATCAGCGACCTGTTCAGGCAGCTCTCTTCCTTGGAAGCGGGCGACACCGTGCGCTTGGTGTGCGAACTATACCAAGTCTACGGGGAAATAACGGGCAGCAAGGAGACGTTGGACGATTTCTATTTCTGGGGCGAACTGCTCGTCAGCGATTTTGACGACGTGGACAAGAACTTGGTCGATGCGGGGAAGCTGTTCTTGAACCTGCAAGCCTTGAAGGACATCATGGCGGGGAACGGCTTCCTCGATGAAGCGCAAGAAGAAGCCATCCGCCACTTCTTCCGCAACTTCTCAGTGGAGCGGCAAACGGAACTGAAGGACAAGTTCCTCTCGGTGTGGGATAAATTGGGAGACATCTACCGCCGGTTCCAAACTGTTTTGGAACGGCAGGGCATCGCATACGAAGGCATGATGTACCGCAGGGTTCTCGAATCGCCGGCCGCCGCGCGGTTTGACTACGACCGTTATGTATTCGTGGGATTCAACGCCTTGAACCGGGTGGAAGAGGAACTCTTCAAGCGGTTGCAAGCGGCGGGCAAGGCCCTTTTCTATTGGGACTATGATACTTTCTACACCGAAGGCGCAGAGGCGGACGGACCGGTCGTCCTGCACGAGGCGGGCAGTTTCATCAGGCACAACTTGACGCTTTTCCCCAACCAGCTTCCTGCAGAACGGTTTGACGTGCTGCGGAATCGCAAGGAGATACGTTACCTGAGCTCGCCTACGGAAAACGCGCAAGCACGCTACTTGCACCGGTGGGTAAAGGATATCCGTGCCAAGGAGGGTGCGGAAGCCACTCCCCTTGGTGTGGAGACCGCCGTAGTGCTGTGCAACGAATCGCTGCTGCTTCCCGTGCTTCATTCCATTCCGGAAGAAGTGGAAAAGGTGAACGTCACCATGGGATTTCCCTTGGCACAAACGCCTGTATACGGCTACTTAAAGGCGGCGGTGGCGTTGCAAACCACCGGCTATAAGGAGGAGACGGGTTGTTATTGCCTCGACGCGGTTTTGACGCTGTTGAGGCATCCTTATACACGCCGCATCTCCGCCGAAGCAAAAGCATTGGAAAAGGAGTTGATGAAAGGAAGCCGTTTCTATCCTACCCCCGGCGAGCTGCAACGGGATGATTTCTTGAAGCTGCTCTTCACTCCACAAGAGGGCACCGCCGCCTTGTGCCGTTACCTCACCGCCCTGCTGCGTGAAGTAGGCGCGCTCTACTGCCGGGAAGATGGCAACGGGGAAAGGACCGGGGTGGAAACGGACGGGAACGGAAACGGCCGGGCCACGGGCAAGCAAGACAGTATTTACAACCAACTCTACAGCGAATCGCTCTTCAAAGCCTATACGCTGGTAAACCGCCTGCTCAACTTGGCCGAGACAGGAAAACTCTCCCTGCAAACAAGCACTTTCACCCGGTTGTTGGACAGGCTGCTTGCCGCCACCAACATTCCTTTCCACGGAGAGCCTGCCGTGGGCATGCAAGTCATGGGTGTATTGGAAACAAGGAACCTTGACTTTCAAAACTTGCTTGTCCTATCGCTTAACGAAGGGAATTTGCCGCGGTCGGGCACGGACGCCTCGTTCATTCCTTACAACCTGCGCAAGGCATTCGGCATGACCACCATCGACCGCAGGAACTCGGTCTATGCCTACTACTTCTACCGCCTGATACAACGTGCCGGGCACATCACCTTGGCCTACAATACCTCCACCGAAGGGGTGAACCGCGGCGAAATGTCGCGTTTCATGCTGCAGCTCTTGATGGAATGGGGACATCCCGTTATCCGTGAATCATTGGAAGCGGAACACACGCCCCGGCAGGGCACGTCCACCGTCAAAGAGAAAACGCCCGAAGCGTTGCGGCAACTCTACAACAAATACGATACACGCCAAAATAAAGAGGCCTACTTCTCTCCCTCGGCGCTGAACACCTACTTGGATTGCCGTTTGAAGTTTTACTACCGTTATGTCGCCGGGTTGAAACCCGTAGAAGAAGTGACCGATGAAATAGATTCCGCCTTGTTCGGCACCTTGTTTCACGATTCGGCCCAATATGTCTACCAAGACTTAACCCGTCACGGCAAAGAGATACGCAAAGAGGATTTGGATCGTCTGTTGAAAGATGAGCACAAGCTCGAAGTTTATGTAAAGCGCGCCTTCAAAAAAGACTTCTTCCATGTGGGGGAGGATGAGAATCCTCTCTACAACGGCACGCAACTCATCCTTTCCAAAGCTATCTGCACCTATTTGCACCGGCTTATGGAGGTCGACCGGGCGTACGCTCCGTTTAGCATGGAAGCCATGGAGAAGGATACGTTTGACTCAATCAAGATAACCACCCCGACGGGCGAATTGCCTCTTGCAGTAGGCGGCAGGGTAGACCGCATGGACAGCAAGGAAGGCAAACTGCGCATTGTCGATTACAAGACCGGTGGCGAGCCCAAGCCGGCTGAAAGCATCGCCCAACTCTTCACGCCTTCCGAGAAGCGGCCCGGCTATATTTTCCAGACCTTTCTCTACGCCTCTATCCTTTGCAGGCAGCAACCTTTGGAAGTGATGCCCTCCTTGCTCTACATACACAAAGCCTCGTCTCCGGACTACTCGCCCGTGATTGAAATGAAGACTGGAGGAAGAGGAAAAGCGCCCGTGACCGACTTCTCCCTTTATGAAACCGAGTTCCATGAACGGTTGGTACAGCTTTTGCAAGAAATCTACAACCCCGACGCGCCCTTTACGCAAACCGAATTCAACAGCCGGTGCGCCTATTGTGATTTCAAGCGGTTGTGCAAACGGTAAGTTCTCACAAATGATATGAATGTTGAAAACATGGAAAGGAGATGAAGATGATCAGCCTGCCGAAAGATGAGCGGATGACAACACATACTGCTATAGACAATACCCAAGCGGCCGGCCGGCTCGCCCGGTTATATGCCGAATATACAGGCCACACGTCCGAAGGAGTGACGGCCTTTCCCCTTTCCGGCTCCAACCGCAGGTACTTCCGCCTGCAAGGAACGCCTACGCTCATTGGTGTTTACGGCACGCAAATAGAGGAAAACCACGCCTTCTTCTACATTGGCGCACACTTCCGCGAAAAGGGACTTCCGGTACCCGGGGTAGTGGCGCGCTCGGCCGACGACACCCTCTATCTGCAAGAAGATTTAGGAGACACATCGCTCTTCGACGCCATCTCCGCGGGACGCGCTACAGGCCAATTCAGCGAAGAGGAGAAGCGGTTGTTGCACAAAACCATCCGCCTGCTGCCCGTGCTGCAATATGCCGGAGCCGAGGGAATGGACTTTTCCCGTTGCTTCCCTATTGCCCGCTTCGACAAACGAGACATCTTGTGGGACTTGAACTACTTCAAATACTGTTTCCTCAAGGGTACCGGCATCGACTTCCGTGAAGATCTGTTGGAAGACGATTTCCGGCAAATGGTAAAGGTCCTGCTCCACGGTGACACACCCCGTCCTTCGTTCATGTACCGCGATTTCCAAAGCCGTAATGTCATGATAAAGGATGGAGAGCCTTGGTTCATCGATTTCCAAGGAGGGCGGCAAGGCCCCGCCTGCTACGATGTGGCCTCTTTTCTGTGGCAGGCCAAAGCCCATTTTCCCGATGCGCTGCGCCGGGAACTGCTGCAAAGCTACATGGATGCGTTGCGTGTCTATCTGCCTGTAGACGAAGCCCGCTACAAGGCACGTTTGCGCCACTTTGTGCTCTTCCGCACCTTGCAAGTACTCGGAGCCTACGGTTTCCGGGGCTATTACGAGCGTAAGCCACATTTCCTTGAGAGCATCCCGTTCGCCATGGAGAATCTACGGTCGTTGCTCGAAGAGCCCTTCCCCGAATATCCCTATCTGTGTAATTTGCTGCAACGCATGGCCGGCATGGAACGGTTCGCCCCTGACAAGCATATATCAGAGGAAACAAAGGAGATGAAGATAAAAGAAATGCGGCCTGCTCTTACAGCCCAACCTCCTTTAGTTGTCAGCATCACCAGTTTCTCCTACAAACGGGGACTTCCCGTAGATACATCGGAACACGGCGGCGGCTTCATCTTCGACTGCCGCGCCCTGCACAACCCCGGCCGTTATGCCCGTTACCGCCATTACAGCGGCAAGGACGAACCGGTCGTCCGTTTCCTTGAAACTGAAAGCGAAGTGGCATCCTTCCTTGAACATGTTTACGCCTTGGTCGACGCTGCCACACAACGCTATCTTTCCCGAGGCTTCACCTACCTCTCCGTCGGCTTTGGCTGTACGGGCGGGCAACACCGCAGCGTCTATTGTGCCGAACAATTGGCAGCCCGTCTCAGCCGGCAACCCGGCATCCAAGTAACGCTCCTGCACCGCGAGCGGGCCTCTTGGCAAACCCTTGACAACACCGCCACGCCATGAAAGCCATGATTTTCGCCGCCGGCATGGGCACCCGGCTACGTCCCTTGACCGACAACACGCCCAAAGCACTCGTTCCCGTAGCCGGCAAGCCCATGTTGGAACATGTCATTCTGCGTCTGAAAGCCTGCGGATTCACAGAAATCACTGTCAACATCCACCACTTGGGCGGTCAAATCATCGACTTCTTGCATAGCCGTGACGACTTCGGCATCACCATCCACATCAGCGACGAGCGCGGCGCGCTGCTCGACACCGGTGGCGGCATCCGAAAGGCCCGTCCTTTTTTAGAAGGCGAAGAGCCATTCTTGGTGCACAATGTAGACATTCTTACCGATGCCGATTTGGCCGCCCTCTACCGCCACCACGCTGACAGCGGTGCCGTAGCCACTTTGCTGACAGCCGAGAGGGATAGCTCCCGCAGTCTCTTCTTCGATGCCTCGCACCACCTTGCCGGCTGGATGAACAAACGCACCGGTGAAACGGCGCCCGAAGGCTTCAACCCTGCTGCCGGAACCTATGTGGAACGGGCTTTTGAAGGCATACACATCATTTCCCCCACCCTTTTCCGTTACATGGACGACGCCCGCTGGAACGGCAGCTTCTCCATTATCCCTTTCTACCTTTCCATCTGCAGGCAGGTGGCCATCGAAGGTTGTCCTTTCCAAGGATCCCGTTGGTTCGACATCGGCCGGCCCGAAACGTTGGCTAAGGCTGAACAAGCCTTGCGGCAGGGGCTGTGTCAAAAGACACAACCCCTTTGGGGACCTTGCTTGACCACCCCTCC
>JAJPYW010000052.1 GCA_021204715.1 Prevotellaceae bacterium | reverse complement strand
ACGATGCTGTCGGTGGGTATCACGTTCAGGTTCTCGTTGTCGCTGCGTATCCAGTAGTCAAGGATGCTGTGCAGCTCGTAAGGGTTATCGCCGAACTCGGCACGAATGTTGTTCAATGTGGTGGAGTCGCCTTCCAAGGCCTCTTTCTCGCCTTGGGCGTAGAGGGCGTCGATGCTCTTCTTGAATTCGGGACGCACGGCTATGTAGTCGTTTGTTCCTTCGACATACTCCTTGCGCTCCCACGTGATGGGCAGCGAGGGGGAGTCGTAGGAGGGGCGCTTCATCTGGTCGATGTACCAGTCGGTCTGCAGGTAGCTCAGGTTGCAGGTGCGCGCGTCGGTGCGGAAATGCTCCACTTCTTGGTTATACCAAAGGGGGAAGGTGTCGTTGTCGCCGTTGGTGTAGATGATGGGGTTGCCCGTCTCGGGCAGGGACATGAGGTAGTTCTGCCCGAAGTCGCGGCACAGGTAACGGCCGCTGCGGTCGTGGTCGTCCCACGTCTGGCTCACCATCTGTATGGGCACCAAAAGGCATAGCAAGGAAACGACGGTAACATGGATCAAAGACTTGCCCGCGGGAATATCTTCCCCGGCGGCCTCCTTGAAGAACCACTTGCGCGTGGCCTCGGCCAACCCTGCCACGCCCATGCCTATCCAGATAGTGAAGGCGTAGAAGGAGCCGGCGTAGGCGTAGTCGCGCTCGCGCGGTTGGCCGGGCGTCTGGTTGAGGTAGAGCACAATGGCGATGCCCATCATGAAGAAGAGGAAGAAGACAATCCAGAATTGCTGGACGCCTCTTTGCCCGCGGTGTATCTGCCAGAACAGGCCGATGAGCCCCAACAACAAGGGCAGGCAGTAAAAGACGTTGTGTCCCTTGTTCTCTTTCAACTCCGTGGGCAGCCACTCTTGGTTGCCCACCAAGAGGTTGTCGATGAAGTTGAAGCCGGTTATCCAGTTGCCGTGCTCTATCTCGCCGTTGCCCTGCAGGTCGTTCTGCCGGCCGGCGAAGTTCCACATAAAGTAGCGCCAGTACATCCAGTTGAGCTGGTAAGAGAAGAAGAACTTGATGTTCTCCCACTGGGTGGGTATGTTTACCATGATCTCCTCGCCGCACTTGTCGTAAGGCACGTCGTGCCCCTTGATGTCCATCCATGCCCGGTAGAGGTCGGGATGGGGGGATATGTTGCTGTACATGCGGGGGAAGAGCATGTTCTGGGCGTATTGGTATTCGATGCGCCCGGGCAGCTCTACATAGGAGTCTTTCTCGTCGGGGGTGGCTTTCTCCTTGCGCACGTAGGTGCTGCCGTCGACCGTGTAACGGGGCTCGCAGTAGTTGTCTTTTACATCCAAAGCCACTTGCGATGAAAATGCCGGCCCGTAAAAGAGGGGACGGGTGCCGTATTGTTCACGTCCCAAGTAGACGCCCAACGTAAAGATGTCTTCGGGAGAGTTCTGATCCATGGGCGTGTTGGCGGTGGAACGGATGACAATCAGCGCGTAGGAGGAGTAACCGATGACCATCATCATGATGCAGAGCAACGCCGTGTTCAACGTGCGGGCCGACACGCGGAAGCGCTCCTTGACACGCGTTTGCGTATGGGGATTCAGGTAGAGCCACAACAGGACGATGACCAAAACGCCGATGACCGCCGCACTGGTGCCGTGTCCATAGAAGGGGATGCCCAACATGGCGATGGTGAGGATGAACGAGCAGGCCATGCGGCCGGGATGCTTCCCGGCATAACTCTCGTACACGCCCCAGACAAGCGAAGCCGCCAACAGGACAATGTAGGCGATGACGCCGCTGTTGAACGCCATGCCCATCTCGTTGACAAAGAGCAGCTCGAACCAGCCGCCCACTTTCACGATGCCGGGTACGATGCCATAGAGCACCACGGCCACCAACACCATGGAGGCGAAGAGTGCCAACAAGGAACCTTTCACGTTGGCATGGGGCGTCTTTTTATAGTAATAGACCAGCACGATGGCGGGCAGGCAAAGCAGGTTGAGCAGGTGCACGCCGATGGAGAGTCCCGTCAAGTAAGCGATAAGGACAAGCCAACGGTCGCTGTGCGGCTCGTCGGCCACGTCTTCCCATTTCAATATCAGCCAAAAGACAATGGCGGTGAACATGGAGGAGAAGGCATACACTTCGCCCTCCACGGCACTGAACCAGAAGGTGTCGCTGAAGGTATAGGCCAAGGCGCCTACCACACCGCTGCCCATGACCACCACCATTTGGCTCGTGGATATATGCTCCCCGTCCTTGATGACCAACTTGCGCACCAAGTGGGTGATGCTCCAAAAGAGGAAGAGGATGCAGGCGCCGCTCATCAAGGCGCTCATGTAGTTCACCATCTTGGCCACCGTGCCCGTATCGTGGGCTAACTGGGTGAAGAGGTTGGCCACCAACATGAAGAAGGGTGCCCCGGGCGGGTGTCCCACCTCCAATTTATAACCGGTGGATATGAACTCCGGGCAGTCCCAGAAACTGGCAGTGGGCTCGATGGTGAGGCAGTAGACCGCCGCCGCGACAAGAAATACAATCCAACCCGTCAGGTTGTTTATGGTTTTATATTGCTTCATTCCATGAAATAGGTTATGATTCAGACTTATTATATAGATTTTCAAACCACTTCAAGCCGCAAAGATAATGATTTCATGGTTTAAGCAAGGCGGGTTGGGGCAGATTATTGATAAAAGGAATTGTTTTTTAAGCCAAGAGCCTGTATGTGTCGTTATTTCGATTATATTTGTGGCAGTTATAAAAACATTCACCATGAGAAAGACTCTTTTATCACTCCTGCTGACGGGCATGGCCCTTGTAGCGGACGCCAAGGTGGGATTGCCCGCCCTTATCGGCGACAACATGCTCTTGCAACAACAGACGGAAGTGCGGCTGTGGGGGACGGCCGCCCCGAATGTCCAAGTACGCGTCACCCCTTCTTGGAGCGGGGAGTGCGTGACTTGCCAAGCCGATGACGAGGGGAACTGGCTGCTGCAGGTGGCCACACCCGCGGCCGGCTATACGCCTTACGAAATTACTTTCGACGACGGCGAACCCGTCACCGTGCAGAATGTATTGATAGGCGAGGTGTGGCTCGCTTCGGGACAAAGCAACATGGAGATGCCCTTGAAAGGGTTTGCCGGTTGCCCTGTGAAAGACAGCGCGCAAGAGATTATCCACGCTTCTGAAGAATCGGGAATCCGCTTCTTCATGGTGCCCAAGAAGCAGAGCTACGAGCCTGAGACAAATTGCGACGGGGCATGGCAGGTACCCGGCATCGACACAGCTCCCGGTTTCAGCGCCACCGCCTGGTTTTTCGCCAAATCGTTGAGCCACGCCTTACAGGTGCCGGTGGGTATCGTGTGCAGTGCCTACGGCGGAAGCAGGGTGGAGAGCTGGATGAACCGTGAAGTGTTGCAGCAGTATCCCGACGTCGACTTGAACCCCGACAGCATAGCGGCAAAATTGGACTACACCCGCCCCTTGTTGATGTACAACGCCATGTTGAAGCCGTTGGAGAACTATACCGTCAAGGGCATTATATGGTACCAAGGGTGCTCGAATGTGGGGCGCCACGATACCTATGCCCGGCGCATGGCCGACATGGTGCGGCTGTGGCGCGCCGAGTGGGGATTGGGCGAGCTGCCCTTCTACTTTACCGAGATAGCTCCCTACAGCTATGGCGGGAACGGCGTCGCCGCCGCCTACCTGCGGGAAGCGCAGTGCAAGGCGCAAAGCCTGATACCGGGCAGCGCCATGATTTCCACCAACGACTTGGCCGAACCCTACGAAATTCACAACATCCATCCCCGCCGCAAGCAGGAGGTGGGACAACGCCTCAGCTACTTGGCCTTGAACCTGACTTATGGCAAGAAGCAGTTCCCTTGCTTCGGCCCGCAATACAAGTCATGGACGGTGAAAGGTAACGAAGCGTGGATCTCGTTCGACCATTTGGAGATGGGCATCTGCCGCAACGACGGCCTACAAGGATTTGAAGTAGCCGGTGAGGACCGGGTGTTCCATGCGGCGGACAAGGTGTGGGTGAACGGGCAAACGGGCGAAGTGGTGGTGTCTTCTCAGGAAGTGCCTGTGCCGGCCGCCGTGCGCTATTGCTTCCGCGACTTCCAACCGGGCACGCTGATTGGAGCCGGCGAACTGCCCGCCGTGCCTTTCCGCACGGACGACTGGGAGTAACTGTCTACAAGGAATGAACCGCTTCGACAGCTGTCAAGGCGCAGGGGGCTTTTCTTCTTTTACAGCGGCAGCCACACGTTGAACACGTACAAGCCAAGCAGCCCCACAAGCATCCCGATAAAGAACAGGTTGGAGCCGCGGCTGCCAGTGAGCACGAAGAGATGGGCCACCAAGATGCTGCCGGCCATGAGCAGGAGCGGCAGGAAAGCGACGGTCAAGGCGGGTTGCAGGATAAAATAGACGAAGAGACAGAAACACAGCAGCATCAGGAACTGCAGGTAGCTGCGGGTGCGGATTTTGTCTTCAAAACCGGTCGCCATGCAGTGCAATACACTGACAAGGTAGAACAGCAAGAAGTAGCCCAACGTCACCCATGCGTGCAAACGGGTATGGAACGCCACGGGATAGAACGTGGCCAACGCTTCAAAGGGGCGGTAGAAGAGTTCCATCCTCCCCGTACAGTAGGCGTAGCCCAACAAGAACCAGTAAGGCAGGAACCACCCCACGATCGAAGCCAAGAAACTGCGCAGGTGAAGGGCCCGGAAGAGATAGGCTCCTATCCAGAAAAGGGGCATGGCAAGCGTGTATTGCGGCACAAGCAGGCTGCCGGCTCCCAAAAAGGCGCAGGAAAGGAACAGTTGCTTTTCAGCATCCTTCCGCTGGTAACTCTTGAAAAGGAAATAGAGTGCCAAGAGGAAGACAAGGCCCGCCACATTTCCCCTGTCCAAACCATGCAGCGCCGGGCACACCGCCACCCACATCAAGTAAATGGCCGTCTGCACCGAAGCGCGCACACGGATGATGTTGAAAGTGTTGTTCAGCCCTATCAGGAAATACCCGATAAGGCCGTGCAGCAGGAAACCGCCCAAGCCGTTTACCCATACGGGCAGGAATCCCACGGCATGCTCCTGCATGTCCGTCAACCAGCATACCGCCGCCACGAGGATGGCCACAGGGAGTGTAAACCGTCCCTTTACTACCCGGTTCTGGAATCGTTGGGATTTCATGGCAGGGCCGACGCTTACAAGTCAAAGCCGATGTCGCGCCGGAAGTACTTGCCCTCGAAGGTGACAAGCCCGGCTGCCCGGTAGCTCTGCCGCAACGCCTCCGCGCGGGTGGCGCCGTAGGAGCAGACAGCCAAGACACGCCCGCCGGCAGTCACCACGCACCGCTTGCCTGTAAGGGCATCTTCCTTCACCGCAGTCCCGGCATGGAACAGAACGCTGCCCGTGGCGGCCGCGGCTTCCAATCCCTCCATCACCTTTCCTTTCTGGTAGGCTTCGGGATAACCGCCGCTCACCAACATGACACAAGCCGCCGCGCGCGTGTCTGTCTTGAGTTCCCGTTTGTCCAAATCGCCATGGGCCACACCCTCCATGAGGTCCACCAAGTCGCTTTGCAGGCGCAGCATGACGCTCTCCGTCTCGGGGTCGCCCATGCGCGCGTTGTATTCTATCACCATGGGATTGCCCTTCACGTTGGTCAACCCCAAGAAGAGGAAGCCTTTGTAGAGGATATTCTCATCACGCAATCCCTGCAGGGTAGGCTCGATGATGCGCGCGCGCACCTTTTCCATGAAGAGGTCGTCGGCAAACGGTACGGGGCTGACGCTCCCCATGCCGCCGGTATTCAAGCCACGGTCGCCCTCGCCGACGCGCTTGTAGTCCTTGGCCACGGGCAATACTTTATAATGCAGGCCGTCGGTCATCACGAAGACCGAACACTCTATGCCGTCAAGATACTCCTCAATGACTACCGTGGCACTGGCGTTGCCGAACATGCCGCCCAACATGTCGCGCAGCTCGCGCTTGGCCTCCTGCAACGTGGGCACGATGAGCACGCCTTTGCCGGCACACAAGCCGTCCGCTTTCAACACGTAGGGAGGTTGCAAGGTCTCCAAGAAAGCGAGGCCTTCATCCAAAGTGGTGCCGTTCACGCTCAAATAGCGGGCGGTGGGAACGCCGTGCCGCATCATGAACTCCTTGGCGAAACGCTTGCTGCCTTCCAACCGGGCACCGGCGGCCGTGGGGCCTATCACGGCGATGTGGCGCGTGGCGGCATCCTCGTGAAAGCGGTCGTAAATGCCTTGCACCAACGGGTCCTCGGGGCCTACGACCATCATGTCGATGCCTTTCTCTATGGCAAACGCCTTCAATGCGGCGAAATCGGTGGCTTTTATAGCCACGTTCTCGCCCGTGATACCTGTACCGGCATTGCCCGGCGCGATGTAGAGCTTTTCAACACGGGGGCTTTGGGCGATTTTCCAAGCCAACGCATGTTCACGCCCGCCCGAACCTAACAGTAATATTTTCATGTTATATGGAGTTAATGGTTAATCTTGCGGATAATCGTCATAATCCTGTGAGGGGCGTCCGGAAGCGGGGGCGTCTGTGTTGTTGTCGCGCCCCCGCAAATCCCAATACTTCCGGTAGAAATCCTTGTGTCCGCCGTCCCTGTCTGCATCCCGGCGCTCACGGGGAATATACCCGCCACGTTCACGGGTATTGTAATCGCCACGCTCACGGGGAGTGTAATCACCGCGCTCACGGGCATTGTAATCACCGCGCTCACGGGGCTCACGGAAACCGTAGCCGCCACGCGCTTGCGGCCTGTATTCATTACGTTCTTGTGGCCTGTACTCGTTACGCTCGCGCGGCTTGTATTCACCGCGCCCGCCGCCGGTATAGGGAAGTTGTTCCCGGCGCTCTTTGTGCAGTTCGTCGCCTCCTTCACGGAATCCTTTATAAGAACCTTCAAATATCTCGTAACAACGGAACTCGCACGGCAACGCCCCGTTGAACAACGGTATTTTCCGTGTAGGCTTCAAGCCTATCTGGTCGAAACACTCCTCCCGGTAAGAGATTATCCAAGCCGTGTTGCCCATGAAGGCGTGCTTGAGCCGCTCGCCTATCATCTGGTAAAGGCCCATCAAGTCGTTGGTGGGGATGCGTTCGCCATAGGGAGGGTTGGTGATGAGCACCGCTTTCTCACGGGGCTGTTCAAATTGCTGGAAGGGTTGCTGCTTCAACACCACATCCTTGCTGGTACCGGCCGCTTTCAAGTTGTGGGAAGCAATTTCGATGGCCTTGGGACTGTTGTCGTAGGCATATATCTTGTGGTCGAAAGCGCGCTCCCCGCTGTCGTCGTTGTAAATGGCGTCGAAAAGGCCGGCGTCGAAATCGGGCCACTTCTCGAAGGCGTACTCCTTGCGGAAGACACCGGGCGCGATGTTGCGGGCGATGAGCGCCGCCTCGATGGGAATGGTGCCCGAACCACACATCGGGTCTATCAAGTCGCACTGGCCGTGCCAGCCCGTCATCAGTATCATGCCGGCGGCAAGCACTTCGTTGAGCGGCGCCTCGACAGCTTCCTGGCGGTAGCCGCGGCGGTGCAGCGACTCGCCGCTGGAATCCAAAGAGAGGGTGCAGCGCGTCTCGGCTATGTGTATGTTGAGCAAGACGTCGGGCCGGTTCAAGCGCACGCTGGGGCGCTTGCCCGTCTTCTCGCGGAAGTAGTCGGCAATGGCGTCTTTCACCTTATAAGAAACGAACTTGGAATGGCGGAACTCTTCACTGAAAATCACGGCGTCCACGGCAAATGTCTTGTCTGTGTCGAGCAACTCTTCCCATGGGAAATCTTTCACCTGCGCATACACCTCGTCGGCGTCGCGGGCGGTAAAATGCTTGATGGGTTTCAAGATGCGCACGGCCGTGCGCAGACAGAAATTCGCCTTGTAAAGCATCGCTTTGTCGCCGCTGAAGGAGACCATACGGCGGCCTATCTCAATGTCATCGGCTCCCAAAGCGGTCAGCTCTTGTGCCAAGACCTCTTCCAAGCCTTGGAAAGTTTTGGCAATCAGTTCAGAGGATTGATTATTCATCGATAGTTGTTTTTTGAAGAAAAGGGCGGCGGCGCGGCGTCGGGCCGGTTGTGCCTGTCCGCCATTGACCGCCACGCGCGTACGTTTTCATCCATTAAAGCGGTGGCAAAGGTAAGAAATAGCTGACAAATATCCTATATTTCGATTTTCTTCTTACCTTTGCAGTGCATCAAAATAGTTGAGGACCGCTTTTATGGAAAGTACCGACAGGAAAGAAGCCACCATCACTTTCACCGATACCAACGTCGTTTATACCGAAGAGAACATACGCCATTTAGACGACATGGAGCACATCCGTGTCCGTTCGGGCATGTACATCGGGCGTTTGGGCGACGGCTCGCAAAGCGACGACGGCATCTACGTATTGCTCAAAGAGGTGATGGACAACAGCATCGACGAGTTCAAGATGGGGGCCGGCAAGCGCGTCGAGGTCGACATCGAGGACAACTTGCGCGTGCGTGTGCGCGACTACGGCCGGGGTATTCCGCAAGGCAAGCTCATCGAGGCGGTGAGCAAGCTGAACACCGGCGGCAAGTACGACAGCAAGGCCTTCAAGAAGAGCGTGGGCTTGAACGGTGTGGGCTTGAAAGCGGTGAACGCGCTGAGCAGCCGTTTCGAGGTGCGCAGCTACCGCGACGGCACCGTGCGCGCCGCCGTCTTCGAGAAAGGCGTGCTGAAAAGCGACGTGACCCAGGCCACCGGCGAGGCGGCAGGCACCGCCGTCTACTTCGAGCCCGACGACACCTTGTTCCTGAACTATGCCTTTCAAGCCCCCATTGTGGAGACATTGCTGCGCAACTACACCTACCTGAACACCGGGCTTACCTTCCTGTACAACGGGCAGCGCATCCTCTCCCGCCACGGGTTGGAAGACCTGCTCAAAGACAACATGACCAGCGAAGGACTGTACGACATCGTGCACTTGAAAGGGAAAGACATCGAGATAGCCTTCACGCACACCAACCAATACGGCGAGGAGTACTACTCCTTCGTCAACGGACAGCACACCACCCAAGGCGGCACCCACCAAAGCGCCTTCAAAGAGCACATAGCCCGCACCATCAAGGAGTTTTTCAACAAGAACTTGGAGTTTTCCGACATACGCA
>JAJPYW010000243.1 GCA_021204715.1 Prevotellaceae bacterium | reverse complement strand
TCGAACAGCAAGTCATATTTGATGGGGTCTATCTGCGTGATGCCCAAGCAGTAGGCCACCGCCGAACCCGCCGCCGAGCCACGCCCCGGGCCCACCGACACGCCAAGCTCCTTGCGCGCCGCGTTGATGAAGTCCTGCACGATGAGGAAATACCCCGGGAAACCCATGGTTTTCATGATGTACAGCTCGAAGTTCAACCGCTCCTTCAACTCCGCGCCCAACGGGTCGCCATACACCCGCTTGGCCCCGTCGAAGGTGAGCTTGGCCAAGTAGTCGGCCTCCAATTTGGTGCGGTACAGCTTCCCGTAGCCGCCCAACCGCTTTATCTTGGCTTCCGCGGCATCCCGGTCGAGCACCACCTTGCCGTGCTCGTCGCGGGTGAACTCTTCGAAGAGGTCTTGCCCGGTGAAACGCTTCCTGTATTCCTCTTCCGTTCCGAAACTCTCCGGAATAGGGAAGGTGGGCATGATGGGAGCGTGGTCTATGGAGTAGCACTCCACCTTGTCCAATATCTCCACCGTGCCGGCCAGCGCTTCGGGCACGTCGGCGAATAGCCGGTTCATCTCCTCCCTTGTCTTCATCCACTCCTGCTTGGTGTAGAGCATGGCGCGGGTGGGGTCGTCCAAATCCTTGTTCAGGCTAAGGCAAATCAGGCGGTCGTGTGCTTCGGCATCCTCCTCGTCCACGAAATGCACGTCGTTGGTGCACACTACCTTTATGCCGAACTCCTTGGCATACTCAAGCAACTTGGCGTTCACCAACTGTTGCAGCGGCCAGGCCTCATGGTTGGCCCGCGCCACGGTAGCTTTGTGGCGTTGCAACTCCAAGTAGTAATCATCTCCGAAAGTATCCTTGTACCAGCGTATGGTCTCTTCGGCCTCCTTCCACTGCTGGGCCACAATCTTCTTGGGCAGTTCCCCGCCCAAGCAGGCCGAGCACACGATGAGCCCTTCGCGGTATTTGGCCAATTCCTCCCGGTCGGTACGCGGACGCATGTAATATCCCTTGGTCCAAGCGTGCGACACCAACTTCACCAAGTTGTGGTAGCCCTGCAGGTTCTTGGCAAGCACCACCAAGTGCCAGCCGCTCTGGTCGGCCTTGCCCTCCTTTTTGTCCATGCCGCGCCGCGCCACATACATCTCGCACCCTATGACAGGCTTGAACAGCCTGCCCCGGGCGAGAGCCAACGCATCCCGGCACTCCGCCAAGGCCGCGTCCCTGTCATGGTCGTCCGTCCCGGCGTCTGTCAGCTCGGCCAACCGCTTCTCCAACGCTTTAATCTCGGCTTTCGTCTTGCCGTTTTTCTTTTCTACGTAGTTGGTAAACTCCTTGATGCCGAACATGTTGCCATGGTCGGTCACCGCGATGCCCTTCATCCCGTCGGCCATGGCTTTATCTACCAAACGGCTCACGCTGGCTTGGCCGTCCAAGAGCGAATACTGGGTGTGGACATGTAAATGGACAAAATCTTGCATAGGCTTTCTCTTCCGCTTTGGGTGCATAAAGGTAAGGTGTCTGCCATTTCCCGCAAAATTATCCCCTAAAAAGTTATCAACAGAAACAAATCTCCCTTGAAACTTTGTTGGATATCTAAATTAACCCTATTTTTGCAGTTGAATTCTCCTAAAAGTGGAAATGGGGACAGATGGTTCGATTGAAGAAAATAAAACAGATACGTATTCACCGCGAAGGTTCGCACACACTCTATGCCAGCCTCTTGCTTCTTGTCGGCTTGAACATTTGTGTTTTCCATCTTGGATGCATGCCCGTTTTCTATGTGGTGGCACTGCTGAGCCTGTGTCTGTACGCCGTGTTGGTGAACTTCTTCCGTTGCCCCGTGCGCCTCTTTCCCGGAGAGAGTACTGAAAAGGTCGTGGTGGCTCCCGCCGATGGGAAAGTGGTGGTGTTGGAAGAGGTCGACGAGCACGAATACTTCCACGACCGCCGCCTGATGATTTCCATTTTCATGGGGCTTGTCAACGTGCATGCCAACTGGTATCCCGTGGACGGCAAGGTTAAATCCGTCTCCCACCAGAACGGCCGTTTCCTGAAAGCGTGGCTGCCCAAGGCCAGTACCGACAACGAGCGTTCCTCCGTCATCATAGAGACGCCCGAAGGGGTGGAGATTATGGCCCGCCAGATAGCCGGCGCCATGGCGCGCCGCATCGTCACCTACGCCGAAGCGGGCGAAGAGTGCTTCATCGACGAGCACATGGGCTTCATCAAGTTCGGTTCACGCGTGGACCTTTACCTGCCGGTGGGTACGGAGGTGCTCGTCAAGATGGGGCAGCCCACCGTGGGCAACCAAACCGTGATAGCCAAACTAAAATGAAGCCCGATGGCCAACCGCGTTACCCGTTACATCCCCAACACGATTACCTGCTTGAACCTCTTCTCAGGTTGTGTGGCCTCGGTCATGGCTTTCCGGGCCGATTACCGCGCGGCCCTGTGCTTCATCCTGCTGAGCGCCGTGTTCGATTTCTTGGACGGCATGACCGCCCGCTTGCTCCACGCCCCTTCGCCCATCGGCAAAGACTTGGACTCGCTTTCCGACGACATCAGCTTCGGCCTCGCACCCTCCTTGGTGGTTTTCTCCTTAAGTAAAGAGTTGGTATATCCGGCAGGGTGGGCCGGCGTCGCCTGCATCTTCCCCTACGCCGCCTTTATCATCGCCGTTTTCTCGGCCCTGCGCTTGGCCAAGTTCAACAACGACGCCCGCCAGACCAGTTCCTTCATAGGATTGCCCGTGCCGGCCAACGCCCTTTTCTGGGCCTCGTTTGTCTACGGGGCGCGCGGCTTCCTCACCGGCGGCCGTTTCCACCCCGTGTATCTCTTGGTGCTGATACTCCTCTCCTCGTGGCTCTTGGTATCCGAGATTCCCATGTTCTCCTTGAAGTTCAAGAACCTCTCTTGGCAAAAGAACTGGAAGAGCTATATATTCCTGATAGTTTGCGTGCCCCTTGTTGTCTTGTTGCGCCTTGGCAGCTTCGCGCCCATCATCGTGTGGTACATCCTGCTCTCTTTGGCCACCTGCCGCCGCAAGCCGGCTCCTTAACTTAAAAAAGAGACGCTATGTTGTTCCCGGTCTTCGGTTTCTTCTTCTTCCTGCTGTTGTTGGTCGTGCTGTTCTTGGGGCTTACTTTCATCGGCTCCATCCTGCAAGCCCTCTTCTTTTCGGGCAAACGCCGTGCAAGAGGCAATAGTAACCGCCGCACACAGACAAGCGGCAACCAAGCCGCTTCCCAAGGGCGTAGCGGAAAGGCCGCGCGCAAGAAGCTTTTCGCCCCCGACGAGGGAGAATATGTGGAGTTCGAGGAGATAAAAGAAGAGGAGTAGGGGAACACGCGTTCTCTTCAAGAAGACGACACTCTTTTAGAATACAACTGCGCGGCCGGGCACTTTGTCTCTGGCAGCCTGATGCCGGAAGCGGGTGGCAAAGCGACTTAGGAGCCGCGCCTTTTGACGCATACCCTTTTCGCCGCGAAAAAATCCTTCATCAAGGCGGCACATTCATCCGCCAGCACCCCTTCGGTCACCCCCGTCTTGGGGTGCAGCGCCCCCGGCGCATACCGCCTGTAGCCCCGTTTCTCATCGGCCGCGCCGAACACAAGCCTGCCCGTTTGCGCCCACGCGATGGCGCCCGCACACATCACGCACGGTTCCACCGTGACATACAGCGTACATTCGTTCAAGTATTTCCCGCCCAAGGTGGCGGCCGCGGCGGTGATGGCCTGCATCTCGGCGTGGGCGGTCACGTCGGTGAGCGTCTCGGTCAAGTTGTGCGCGCGGGCAATGACGCGCTCCTTGCACACCACTACCGCGCCCACGGGCACTTCACCACGGGTACCTGCCTCGCGCGCCTCGATAAGGGCCTGTCTCATGTAATACACATCGTCCATGGCCTGTCGTTTCCTTTTCACTTGGAGCAGCCGCCTTCACGCATGCCGGCGCAGTCAGCGGCGCATCTCGTTCTCGCCGAAGAGCGTCGGGTAGTCCTTGTTCATGTTTTTAAGGATAAAGCGCAAGAGCGTCTCGCGCATCCACCGCGAACGGTTCGTGATGCTGTATTTATCCAAGTAACGGCTCACCATCCGTAGTTCCTCCTCGCTGAGCAGGCAGACGATGCGTTGCCCCCGTTTCACGTTGTCGGGCCGCGCCTTTGCGGATGTTTTGTCTCTTTTTCTCATACCTCTTGCAAATTTACTTTTAGTTTTGCAAAATGAAAACGGAAAAAGCGTATTTTTGTCACGCAAGCATAAAAAAACACCATTATGGCCACACACAATGTCTTGGGAAGAGCCGGAGAAGACGCCGCGGCCGCCTATTTGCAGCAGAACGGCTACACCATCCGCCACCGCAACTGGCGCAAGAACCATTTGGAGCTCGACATCGTGGCCATGAAAGCGGGCGAACTTGTCGTCGTGGAAGTAAAAACCCGCGCCGACACCGCCTATAAGGAGCCGCATGAAGCCGTTGACCGGCGCAAGATACGCCGCATTGTCATCGCCGCCGACGCCTACATGAAGCACTTCAACATCGACGCCACCGTGCGCTTCGACATCATCACGGCCGTGGGCGCCGCCGTCCCCTTCCGCATAGAACACATTCCATCGGCCTTCTACCCGCCCATGTTCGGATAGACGGGCCGACGATGAAACAACAAAGTCAAAACGGCATGACACCCCTCGATACCACATTCTCCTATCCGCTCGTCGCCTTGGAACAGACCACCTCGACCAACGCCTACCTGCAGCACCTGTGCGGCACCCCGGCTGCGCAGCCGGCCGAATACACCACCGTCACCGCCCGCTACCAAACCGCCGGTAAAGGACAGCGCGGCAACAGCTGGGAGGCCGAGGCGGGCAAGAACCTGCTCTTCAGCTTCCTGCTCTATCCCCGTTTCATGGAGGCCCGCGCGCAGTTCGCCCTTTCACAGATTGTCTGTCTTGCCGTGCAGCAAGAGCTCTCCACCCATATAGCCGGCGTCACCGTCAAGTGGCCCAACGACATTTATTGCGGAGAGCGGAAAATAGGCGGCATGTTGATAGAGAACGAACTGCAGGGGCACCACATAGACCGCTCGGTGGTGGGCATCGGGCTGAACGTGAACCAGACGCGCTTCCTGAGCGACGCCCCCAACCCCGTCTCCTTGTGGCAGCTCACCGGGCGCGTTTACGATTGCAGGGCACTGCTTGCCGGCATCATGCGCCGCGTGGCGGCACGCTATGAAGCCCTTCGCGGCGGCACGCTCACCGTGGCCGGGCTCTCTACCCTCTATGCCCGTGTCTTGTTCCGCCGCGAGGGATTCCATCCTTACAAAGACGCCGCCGGCCTTTTCCAAGCCCGCCTGTCGCAGGTAGAACCCGACGGACGGTTGGTGTTGCAGGACACCGCCGGGAAGCTGCGCTCCTACCTATTTAAAGAGGTGCAGCACGTGCTGTAAGGGCATTGTCTGCCCGGCGCCTCATGGGAAAGCAGTCCACCTATATCTCTTCCGCATCGATGTCGCGGCGCCCTCTGCCCGGCGCCTCATGGAAAAACAGTCTCCCCGTAGCATATACAACGCGGAAAAGCTTTATCTTTGCACCGAGACAACTTGTAAAAACATACAATATGAAAGCCATGCGTTTCCTCCTACTTCTGACGCTGCTGCCCTTTGTGGCCGCTTGCGACGATACCGATGTCACCTTGTCCGTCTCCCAAAGCGTGTTCAGCGACGTCAGCGCCGACGGCGAGACCTTGCGGGTAACCGTCACCACCAACAGCGGCGAGGCGTGGACAGCCTCGGCCGGCGATACTTGGTGCAAGCTCTCCCCCACATCGGGCTACAACGGCGGCGTGCTGCAAATCACCGTAGCGGGCAACAGCGGCACGGCTGTCCGCTCGGCCACCGTCACCGTGACGCTTGGCAGCCACTCCAAGCGCATCAGCATCACGCAGGCGGCCGGGAGCGGCGACTACACCACCTACACCTACGACCTGCCCGTCATTTTCCACGTATTTTATCAGAACGACAAAGACAGAACCCAGTATGTGCCCGCCTCGCGCCTTGGCGAGATACTGCAGAACGTCAACAACCTTTATGCCGACTGCTCGGTCGACATGAACTTGAAGTTCTCCTTGGCCACCGTCGACGAGTCCGGCACCGAGCTCGACACCCCCGGCGTGGAGTACATCCGTTGGACAGGTTCCTATCCCATAGACTGCGAAGAGTTCATGAGCGACAACACCGGCACCTACGCGCAATACCTTTGGGAGCCCAACGACTACATCAACGTGATGCTCTACAATTTCAAGTCCGACGGCGAGTACACCACCTTGGGCATCTCCGACCTTCCCTATTCCACCGAGGGGGCCAACTACTTGGAGGGGCTTTACGGGGTGCAGTACACCTACCTCAACAAAGACAACCTGAACTTCGCCTATTGCGTTTCCATCAACAGCCTCTACTGCTATGCAGAATCGGTAGGCAACGAGTACAACACGGCCGACATCAACGTCACCGTGGCCCACGAGTTGGGACACTACTTGGGGCTTTACCACGTCTTTGCCGAGACCGAAGAGGGCGAGGCCATGGACGGCTGCGAAGACACCGATTATTGTGGCGACACCCCCAGCTACAACGTGGTGGATTACAACAACTACGTGCAGTACACCTACCTGTTCGACCATGACAACTATACCTATGCCAACCTTGTCCTGCGCACCAACTGCGACGGCGGGGAGTTCACCTCCACCAACCTCATGGACTATGCGGTGAGCTACTCCAACCGCTTCACCGAAGAGCAGCGCGCCCGCACCCGCCATGTGCTGAACTACAGCCCGCTTATCCCCGGCCCCAAGAACGTCAGTGCCACACGATCTACCGCCGAGGGCAAGGTCGATTTGCCTCAGAAATGGATGAAATAGCAAAATTCAAGAAAAGCGCATGCAGTATTGATAAAAATTCCATATATTTGCCATTCATTCATTCAATAAGGGGAAACATGCATATTTAGGCAGGGAGTAGCGGGCAAGGCTGTCCGCGCTACTCTGTCTGCAGGTCATAAAAAAGCAGGGTTATGGAAGAAGATTACCAGAGCAGGATAAACCGGAGCGTGGAAGAACTGTTCCATGCCATAGCGGGGCGCATGAGCCCCGACGACATGCGGCGCATACGCGACGCCTACGAGTTCGCGCGCGAGGCCCACAAAGACCAGCGCCGCAAGTCGGGAGAGCCTTACATCATGCACCCCATAGCCGTGGCGCGCATCTTGGCCGAGGAGTTGGAATTGAGCGCCAACCCCATCATCGCTGCTTTCCTGCACGACGTGGTGGAAGACACGCCCCACACCTTCGAGGAGATACAGGCACGTTACGGCGACGACGTGGCCTTCTTGGTGCGCGTGGTCACCAAACAGAAAAAACAGAAGTATGAGGAGTCCAAGCAGGTGGACAACTTCAGGCAGATATTGGCCTCGGTGCAGTTCGACCTGCGGGCCATCTTGTTGAAACTGGCCGACCGCCTGCACAACATGCGCACCTTGGCCAGCATGCGCCCCGACAAGCAGATGAAGATAGCCGGCGAGACCGATTACTTCTACGCCCCGCTTGCCAACCGCTTGGGGCTGTACCACGTAAAGACCGAGTTGGAAGACTTGTCGTTCAAGTACCGCTGCCCCCGTGAATACGAGCAGATGCGGCAGATGCTCGAGCAGGAGAAAGAGCAAGAGAAGGAGCACCTCGACGACTTTGCCGCCAAAGTGAAAGAACTCTTGGACAAGGGCGGCATCCCCACGAGAATAGAGCTGCGCTACCGCATGCCCTACAGCATTTGCCGCAAGATGCGCTCGAAGAACTGCGACTTCCACCATGCCGACGGCAAGCACTACATCCGCATCATCTACGAGGCCGACGGCCTGCAGGAGGAGAAAAAGAAAAGCCTGCACATCTACGGCGTGCTCACCGACTACTTCAAGGAGCGCCCCGGCAGCGTGGCCAACTACATCAACGCGCCCAAGGAGAACGGCTACCAAAGTTTCCACGTGAAGCTGCTCAACGAGCAAGGAGAGTGGGAGGAGATGCACATCGCCTCGGAACGCATGGTGCGCAACTCGCGCTTGGGCTGTGCCGCCGAGCAGACCGAAGAGAACGTAATGGCATGGTTGGAGAAGTTCAAGGAAGTGCTGCAGGACGCCGCCTACCACACGCAGGAGATGGACTACATGGACGGCGTGACGGCCTCCTTCTACAACGACGACATCATGGTGTTCACCCCGCAAGGCAAGGAAGTGATACTGCCCAAGGGGGCCACGGCGTTGGACTTCGCCTTCGAGATGCTCGGTGAAGAGGGGCTGCACGCCTTCTTCGCCCGCATCAACGGCAAGCTCTGTTCGGTAAAGACGGTGTTGCATCGCGGCGACTGTGTAGAGACAATCACCCAGCCGGCAGCTTCGCCACAAGAAGAATGGCTCGCCCATGTGTCCACCTACAAGGCCAAGTGCACGCTGCGCAGCCATTTCGCCAAGAAAGAGAAGTTGGCCTACCTGCGTTGCGACCGCTGCCACCCGCTGCCGGGCGACGAACTCATCGGCTTCAAGGACGACCGGGGAAAGATAACCCTGCACAAGCGCAACTGCCCCGAAGCCGTCCGCATGGCCTCCCAGCAGGGCGACTCCATCGTGGCCGTGAACTTCGAGGAACAAGAAGCGTTCCTCTTCCCCGTGCGCATCTGCATACGCAGCATCGACCGCCACCACCTGTTGAGGGATGTGGTGGCGTGCATCACCGAGAAGCAGAACCTCTCCATCTCCCGGCTCACCACCACCACGGTAGACAACATCGTGGAGACCTCGGTAGACTTCGCCATCCATTCGGAGAACGAACTGGAGCAGACCATGAACTCCATCGCCGCCATAGAGAACGTGGACGAGGTGGCGCGGATTGACATAGAATGACTTGGCAGAGAGTGAAATGAGTGCGGAGCCGATACATTCCTGCCCTGAGTTGATAGAGTACATCAACCGCGTGGGCTTCCTGCCGTTGCTCTACATGGGCATCCATGGATGGTCGGCAGAAGCGGTGGTGGATGAGGATTGTGGCTACCACTGCCTGCCCGACGGCGGATGGGAGTGGCCGCTCTGGGAGTGGAAAAGTGCCATACTGCAAGACAGCGGCTGTGCCTACGGCAAGTTCTTCGACCGCAAGGCCGCCTTCATCAGCCGCGAGTGGTGGCCCGACTTCTGCAACTACCGCCGCAGCATCCATCCCTATCCCGAAGAGGGCAGCGTGGAAGAGACCATCCTCGCCAC
>JAJPYW010000140.1 GCA_021204715.1 Prevotellaceae bacterium | reverse complement strand
CAAACCCGACAAATTTTTTAATTAACACTTGCTGGCGGGGTTAAAGCCGCTTGGGGTTTTAACGCGCCGTTTACCTTGCACACCCCTTGCACAGCAGCCACCCCCATTCCCCCAACGCTTTCAAGCCGTAACTTTCAAGCCATGGACCGCCTCAACGACACCGCCTTGGTAGCCCAAGTACTCATGCTGGGCAACACCCGCGCCTTCGACCGCTTGGTAAAGAAGTACCAGTCGCCCTTGCGCCGCTTCTTTCTAAACCTCACCTGCGGCGACAAGTTCCTGAGCGATGACTTGGCACAAGAGACCTTTCTGAAAGCCTACACCAACCTGCGCAGCTTCAACAACCTCTCGTCTTTTTCCACGTGGCTCTACCGCATCGCCTACAATACCTTTTACGACTACCGCCGCCGCTTGCAAGCCACCGATGCCTTGGATACCGCCGAAGTCGACGCCCGTTACAGCCACACCCCGTCCGACGCCGCCACGAAGCTCGACCTTTACCAAGCACTCGCCCTGTTGAGCGAAGCCCAGCGCACCTGCATTACTCTTTTCTATATAGAAGAACAAGACCAGCAGAAGATAGCCGCCATTACCGGTTATCCCATAGGCACCGTCAAGAGCCACATCGCGCGCGGCAAAGAGAAGCTCGCCGCTTACCTTTCCCGCCACGGCTACGGCGGCCGTTTAAAAGAGAACGCCAATCAATGATTACATACCCCACGCACCAAAACCGATACCCTTATGGAAGATAAAGATACACTACTCCGGCAGTTCTTCGCCGGCACCAAGCAACAGATACCCGACGCCGGCTTCACCCGCCGTGTGATGCACAACCTGCCCGGCAAGCGGCGCCGCGCGCCGCGCCGCCTTCTCCTTTGGGACATCGTGGCCTACACCTTGGCAGCCCTTCTTTTCATCGCCTTGGGCGGCATACAAGCCTTGGGCAGTGCCTTTGCGCGCCTCTTGGAGCAAGCCGCCGCACACGGCCATTACGACCTCCGCACGGTGGCCATTGTCGCGGCGGTGCTCGTCTTCCTGCTTTGCCGTAAAGTTTGTTCAATAAGATGACAGCACATTCACAAAAATAAGCTAACTTTGTCCGCTCTATAAACGATAACGTGGACAAATGTTGAAACGAAGCCTCTTCCTGTTGCTGCTTGCGGCGTTCACCGCCGGCTCCCTTCACGCCCAAGAAGCGGCCGACAGCCTGCTCTACCGCTACCTGCATGAGAACGGCATCCCCGTAACGCGCGACAACCGCCTCCGCTTGCTCACGAGCGGACACGACAAGTTCGTCGACCTCTTCGAGGCCATACGCGGCGCCCGCCACCACATACACCTTGAATACTTCAACTTCCGCAACGACTCCATTGCCAATACCCTTTTCGACCTGCTCGCCCAAAAGGTAAAAGAGGGCGTCACCGTGCGCGCCATGTTCGACGCCTTCGGCAACAGTTCCAACAACCGTCCCCTGCAGAAAGCCCACGTGGACAGCCTGCGTGCCCGCGGCATCGAGATTGTGGAGTACGATCCTATCAAGTTTCCATGGTTCAACCACGTGCTGCACCGCGACCACCGCAAGATAGTGGTCATCGACGGCACCATTGGCTACACAGGCGGCATGAACATCGCCGACTACTACATCAACGGACTGCCCGAGATAGGCGAGTGGCGCGACATGCACCTGCGCATAGACGGGGATGCCGTGCGCTACCTGCAAGGCATCTTTCTGACGATGTGGAACCGTGAGACCGGCCAGCACGTAGGCGGCCCCGAGTACTTCCCCGGCAGTGAAGAAGACGTTGCCCAAGCCGAAGCGCCCGCTATGCAAGACACCCTTTCCACCGCCCCCGTCCTTTCCATGGAAGAGCGGGAAGAGAGCCACGCCCGCGTCGCCATCGTCGACCGTGTGCCCCGTGAAACGCCCCGTGCCATTGCCCGCATCTACGTGGCCTCCATTGCCGCCGCGCGCGACAGGTTGCAGATAGTCAACCCCTACTTCGTGCCCACGCACAGCGTGCGCAAAGCCTTGCGTCAAGCCTTGAAGCGAGGCACCCAAGTGGAGATTATGCTGCCATCCGTGTCCGACATTCCCTTCACGCCCGATGCCGGCTTCTACGTGGCCCACCGCTTGATGAAACGCGGAGCCAAAGTCTACCTCTACGACAAAGGCTTTTATCATGCCAAAATCATGATGGTCGACGACCGTTTCAGCACCGTGGGCACAGCCAACCTGAACAGCCGCTCGCTGCGCTACGACTACGAGACCAACGCCTTCCTTTTAGACCGTGCCGTTACCCGCAACCTTACCCATCTCTTCGAGCGCGACAAGCTGTCGAGCACCCTCTTGACGCCCGCCTACTGGAAGCAACGTTCCCGTTGGCGCAAGTTCGTGGGTTGGGTTGCAAATTTGATGACACCCTTCTTGTAAGATTCCCTTCAAAGGGTTAACTTTGCATGCGGATGTCGGCGTGCAAGCGGCGCGAAACAAGTACTTATAGCCCCTGCCCCTGCCGGCGCCCTTTATCTATTAATAAACTGACAATGAAACAATACTTAGACCTGCTGCAGCGCGTCCTCACGGAAGGCGTGGAGAAGCGCGACCGCACCGGCACGGGCACATTGAGCGTATTCGGCCACCAGATGCGCTTCCACTTGGACGACGGTTTCCCTTGCCTCACCACCAAGAAACTACACTTGAAGTCCATCATCTACGAGTTGTTGTGGTTCCTCAAAGGCGACACCAACGTGAAGTACCTGCAAGAGCACGGCGTGCGTATATGGAACGAGTGGGCCGGGCCCGACGGCGACTTGGGCCCCATTTACGGCAGCCAGTGGCGCGCTTGGCGCGACTACCAAGGCGGCACCATAGACCAGATAAGCGAAGCCGTGGAGACCATACGCCACAACCCCTCCTCGCGCCGCATCATGGTAAGCGCTTGGAACGTGGGCGACTTGCAAGCCATGCACCTGCCCCCCTGCCACGCCCTCTTCCAGTTCTATGTGGCGGGCGACCGTTTGAGCCTGCAACTCTACCAACGCAGTGCCGACATCTTCCTCGGCGTGCCCTTCAACATCGCCTCTTACGCCCTGTTGCTCATGATGACGGCACAAGTAACCGGCCTTCGCGCCGGCGACTTCATACACACCTTGGGCGACGCGCACATCTACTTGAACCACTTGGAGCAAGTGAAACTGCAACTCACGCGCGAGCCGCGCCCGCTGCCCGTGATGCACCTTAATCCCGCCGTAAAGAACCTCTTCGATTTCCGTTATGAAGACTTCGAGCTCACCGGTTACGACCCCCATCCCCACATAGCCGGGAAAGTCTCCGTATAAGCACCATCGGTATGATTGTCTGCATCGCCGAAAAACCCTCCGTGGCACGCGACATTGCCGAAGTATTGGGCGCCCGCGAGCGGCGCGACGGCTATATGGAAGGCAACGGATACCAAGTAACGTGGACTTACGGCCACTTGTGTACCCTTAAAGCGCCCCACGAGTACACCCCCACTTGGAAGTCGTGGAACATGGGCACCCTGCCCATGATACCGCCCCGTTTCGGCATCAAGCTCATTGAGAACCCCACCTACGAGCGGCAGTTTCACATCATAGAGCAGCTCATGCAAGCAGCCGACGCCATCGTCAACTGCGGCGACGCCGGGCAAGAGGGCGAGCTGATACAACGCTGGGTAATGCAGAAGGCCGGCGCGCGCTGTCCGGTGAAGCGGCTGTGGATATCCTCACTTACCGAAGAATCCATACGTGAAGGTTTCTCCAAGCTGCGCGACGCCGCCGATTTCTACCCACTTTACGAGGCCGGACTCTCGCGCGCCATAGGCGATTGGCTGCTTGGCATGAACGCCACCCGCCTGTATACACTCAAGTACGGACAGCAGGGGCAGGTGCTCTCCGTGGGGCGTGTGCAGACACCCACCTTGGCACTTATCGTGGGCCGGCAGTTGGAGATCGACCGCTTCACGCCCCGCAGGTATTGGGAGCTCAAAACCCTTTACCGGGACACCCTTTTCAACGCCGTCGTGCGCAAAAGCGACGAGGAGCTGGCACGCGAAGCCGAGGAGCGGCAAGAGAAAGCCGCGGGCGCGAAGGCGGCGTCAGCCAAGGCACCGTCAGCCGCGTCCGCCACAACCGCCGGCCGCACAGGAAGCGTTGCCAAGCCCGCCGCGCAGAGCGGCGACAACCCCGGCATCGAGCCGATTACCACCTTTGCACAAGGCGAGAAGCTGTTGCAACAAGTTGAGGCAGCCCCCTTCATCATCACTTCCGTTACCAAGCGCGAAGGCAAGGAGGCGCCGCCCCGCCTCTTCGACCTCACCTCCTTGCAGGTGGAGTGCAACCGCAAGTACGCCTATTCAGCCGACGACACGCTCAAGACCATCCAGTCGCTCTACGAGAAGAAAATCACCACCTATCCCCGTGTCGACACCACCTTCTTGAGCGACGACATCTACCCCAAATGCCCTGCCATACTGCGCGGCCTTGCCGATTATGCCGCCTTGACCGCCCCTTTGCTCGCCGCCCCTTTAACCAAGTCAAAGAAGGTGTTCGACAATGCCAAGGTCACCGACCACCACGCCATTATCCCCACGGGACGCGCTCCGCAAGGCCTCACCGACATGGAGCGCCGTGTCTTCGACATGGTGGCGCGCCGCTTCATCGCCGCTTTCTATCCCGACTGCCGCTACGCCACCACCACCGTCACGGGCACGGCGGCAAGTGTGCTCTTCAAGGCCACGGGGCGCCAAGTGTTGCAACCGGGCTGGCGTGTGGTCTTCAACCAGCCGGCGTCCGCCACGGCTTCCACATCTACTGTGGGTGCTTCCGCAGCCTCTGCCTCCACCGCTTCCCAAGACCGTGAGGAAGCCGATAAAGACGGCGCCCGCACCGACGGCACCGACCGCCTGCTGCCCACTTTCCGCCGTGGTGAACAGGGTGCGCACGAGCCGAGCTTGGTAGAGAAGTGGACGCAACCGCCGCGTCCCTACACCGAAGCCACCCTGCTTCGAGCCATGGAGACGGCAGGCAAATTAGTAGATAATGAAGAGCTGCGCGACGCCTTGAAGGAAAACGGCATAGGCCGCCCCTCCACCCGTGCCGCCATTATCGAGACACTGTTCAAGCGGGGCTACATACGCAAGGAGAAGAAGAACCTCGTCGCCACTTCAACCGGCATTGAGTTGGTGGGGCTTATCCGTGAAGAACTGCTCAAATCGGCCGAGCTCACCGGCATCTGGGAGAAGAAACTGCGCGGCATAGAGCACCGCACCTACGATGCCGCCCGCTTCCTTGAAGAGCTCAAGCAGATGGTGCGCGAAGTGGTGGAGGCGGTGCAACGCGACAACAGCAACCGCAGGGTGAGTGTGCAGCCGGCGGCGGGGGAAAGCAAGGGAAGTAGTGGTAAGACAGTGAAATCTAAAGCGGACGGTAAGGTTTCGGGCAGTGCCAAAACTTCTGCTGATAAGGGTGCGGGTGCCCATGCCGGCGCTTCTACGGCAGCTTCCGTTAACGCTGTAGATCCCATTGTAGGCACACCCTGTCCCCTTTGCGGCAAAGGCGTGCTGATTAAAGGAAAGAGTGCCTACGGCTGTTCCGAGTGGAAGAACGGATGCAGTTACCGCAAGCCTTTCGGCAAGCCGTAAGTGCTTTAAGAAGACAGTTTGGGCAGTGCTTGGCAGGTTGTGCTTGGGCTGCTTTCTTTATTATTCAGACAGTTTTTTCTTTATTATTCAGTTTCTCCTTCCGCTGTTATCCCCGCCGCCTCCATTTCGCAATACCGCTTGTGCCACCGCTGCTTTTCAGGCGTGTCTACCGCCTTGTCGGCATCTATACCGCACCCCGTCGCCAAGTCATCCGCCAAGGCGAGTATAATCTCCGACAGTTCCAATATTTCTTCTATTCCGCACCCTTCCGGGCAGAAGACGCGCTGCTTTTGAATGACTTCATAGCCATATACCGCCCCCATCATGTTGCCTGCAATGGCCCCGGTTGAATCGCTGTCGCCGTCGTGGTTCACCGCCGCTATGATACACTCCGCGATGCTGTCTATATGCCTTACGGTGCAGTACAGCGCGATGGCCCACGCCTCGTCGCCCACCCAGCCTTCGCCCAAGCGTTCTATGGCTTCGGCCTCTTCCGTGTCGCTGTGAGCCAACGCCACTGCTCGTTCGCTCAACGCTTTCAGCGAGGCTTTATCTTCGGCGAATTCCCCTTGGTAGATAACATCGAGCGTGCCGATGGTCTCGCTTGCTATCTTGTCTATCTCCGTTTTCACTTCTTCTGCCGACAGCGGCGCCACCTTGTACACGAACACCGCAAGCAAAGCCGCCGGCAGGAATCCAAGCGGATGTTGGTGCGTCAGCCGTGCGGTCTCTGCAGCCGCTGTCGCCACCTCTTCTATGGCGCAGCTTCTGTACCCATTTGCCTGCCATGCCGCCGCTATCAAGCCCACCGGCGCCACACGCATAATGCCGCCGCAACCCGAGCTGTTGTTGTGCGGCATCTTCCCTTCCGCCATGGCAGCGCACGAGCTCATGCAAGTGGAGCCGGGCGCGCGGCGGTCGGCAAGTGCCGGCAAGTCGCGCAACCACGTGTGCTTGCCAAGCTTTGCAAGCTCCGGCGTCAACATTTGCGTGTAGTACCAGTCAAGGTAAGCGTCCGCCACGCCCTCCCCAAGTTGGTACTCCCTGCCGGCTTTGCACGCGCCCGTCCAGCCCGTCAGCAAGCCGGCGGCGGTGAAGAGTGTCATCTGCGTGTCGTCGCTCACCAAGGTCTTGCCGCTGCAGTGGTCCCGGTTGAACATGGTAATTCCTTTCGGCCCGTAGATGCTTGTCATGTAATGACGTGTCATGAACTCCACGGGGTAGCCCAATGCGTCGCCCGCCGCGCCTGCCATGAGACTGCCGCGTATGGCGTCGGCCACGCGCGCCTGTGTCTTCTCCATTTCTTTCTCCTTCATATCTTTTTCTTTTATTTTATTTCTATGGCCACCGCCGCCCGCCAAGAAACGCCAAGAAGCGGTCGTTGATGTCGAGCAAGTCGGGCGTCAACAAGCGGCGGCACTGCGCTACGACGCCCTCCGGCATATAGCCGGCTTGGTTTTCTTGGTTCTCCCTGCACGCCATGGCAATACTTGTTGTCATGCAGCCAATGGTGTCTGAATCGCCTCCCATGGAGATGGCAAGCCGCAGCGCGCCGTAGGCGTCGCTTCGTTGCAGAAACGCCATGATTGCCACGGGCACGCTGCCTTGGCAGGTCACGTCGAAGGTATAATCCTCCCTTATCTCTTCCAACCGTATGCCAAGGTTGTATCCGAATGTTTGCTCCACGTATGCCTTAATCCGTGCTTTCACGCCGTCGCCTCCTTGCTTGTTCAGGTAGACCGCCGCCGCCACCGCCTGCGCCCCTTTGATGCCTTCGGGGTGGTTGTGCGACACCGCCGCCGTTGTGCCGGCTATTGTTACCGCCTCCTCCAACGATGCGGCAAACAGCCCCACCGGACTGACACGCATGGCCGAGCCGTTGCCGAAGCTGCTATATGGCCGCGGGTTTTCCTCGGTGAGCCACCGGCTGAACATGCCCCCGTATCCGGCGTTGGGATATTGCCTGCCCAACCGTTGCATGCACGCCGTGAGCGTGCTTTCCCGGTGCTGCGCGTCGGTCATCAGCCACTCGGCCACCGCCAATGTCATCACCGTGTCGTCCGTGAAACGGCTGCCCCGGGGCACCGCTTCAAACGCCTCTGTCTTGATATTGTTCCACTCCCTTGTAGAGCCTACAATATCGCCTATAATCGCTCCCAACAACATAGTGCACCTCTTTTTTTTAATGCTTGGTTATGAGATGGTGGCACCCCCACGAATAGATAAAGACGGGCCACCGTCAGTTTTTTTTGTATTCTTTATGAGATAGTCGTTTATCTATACATAGTAACAGGCAAGCAACCGTTCACTCTTTTGTTTGTCTTCTTATGCGCAAGCCGAGCCGTTTAACGCCCCATCCTTGCCCCACTGCTTTTCAAATAATACGCATAGATAAGACTTATTACAACACTATCCAACTCTTTTCCTCGTTTTTTTGTTTGACTGATGAAATTGTGCAAGGATAGGGGAGAAGAAGGCGGTTCAAGTGGTGATTGGTCGGTATGGGAAAGGTGGTGGCAAGTGTATTATTATTTCGGTGCAGATAGATTCAATACAGTAATTCTTCTCTTCTTTATATAGATTTTTCTTTTCTCCACGTTCCCATTGCACCCCTTCCTCCCATTCTTTCTATCTCTTTTCTTGCCCTGTTTTCTATCCAATTAACCCGCTTAAAACCGCAAAAATCTTGGTGGTTGTACAGCCGCTCGAAAAAAACGCCGTTATTTGGGCTTAAAATGGTAAACTTGCATGACAAGAAAATAGAATTCAATTGCTTTGGAATGTGCAAGTGTTATGTACCCAATCAGTTACAACATGAAATCATATACCCACACCACATATCATCATCTTAGAACTTTACAAATCGCTGTTCACCAAAAGGCGGTTATGAGAAAAGAGATGCTTGGGTGGGTTGGAGTATGAAGGAGATAGATTGCGGAATTGGTTCGGGAGATGAAAGAAAACTGTTCGAGAGATGTGAAGTAAACAGTTCGGAAGATGAGAGAAAAACGGTTCGGGAGAGGAAAGAAAACGGTTCGGGAGATAAGGGAAAAACAGTTCGGAAGGTGTGAGGGAAACAGTTCGGAAGATGCACCGAAGCAGTCAGGCAGATTTGTCGAAGAGTATCCATGGGATCTTACGAACTCCATTCTTTGTATCTACAAACACGAGTTTCTATATCTACAAAGTCGAGTTTATAACACCTACAAAGTCGAGTTTATAACATCTACAAATTCGAGTTTCTACATCTACAAACTCGAGTTTCTACCATATCATAAACACATTCCTTGCATCCTCACGATAATATTGCTTGGTTTGCAAGAAAAACTTTTCATTAGTTGAATCGAAGTGCTTCGATTCGCTGAGTGGAAGCGATTCGACAAGTTGAGTGGAATCGCTTCGATAAGTTGCATGGAATCGCTTCGATAAGTTGCATGGAAGCGCTTCGATAGGTGTTATGGAAGCGGTTCGATAGATGTTATGGAAGCGGTTCGATAGATGTTATGGAAGCGGTTCGATAAGTGTTATGTAAGCGGTTCTATAAACATTCACTATCGCTTCTGCAGTTTATATCGAATGTTTTGCTTATATCCTCATGTTACCTGCTTTTTTACCTCTGCGCCCCTTTCCTTATACTGCAATAACCCCCTCTCTTTCGCTGTTACAACCCCTTTCCTTATACTGCAA
>JAJPYW010000258.1 GCA_021204715.1 Prevotellaceae bacterium | reverse complement strand
GCTCGACGGCGCGGTAGAACTGCACGCCCGACAGCACGATGGCCATGCCCGCGAGGTTGGCCAAGAAGAAGCCGGCCAACTGGCCGATGCTGATGTGGCGGCGGAGTAGTTTCCAAATAAGGCTGTTCATCGTCTTTCTGAAGTTACAGTGGGTAATATGCGGTCACAGGCGCAAGGTTTCATCGTATGGCAAGTCTAAGTGTTTCCCAATGGAGGTCACTACCACGCCCGCGCCTTGCCTTTGGGCCTCGTCAAGGAGCATCCGCCCCATCAAGGCGCTGTTGCCGTCGTCCAAATGGCTCACGGGCTCGTCCAAGAAGATGAAGTCGAACGGCTGGCACAGGCAGCGGATAAAAGCCACCCGCTGTTGCTGTCCGTAAGAGAGCTTTCCGGCTTGCTCCCCGGCTTTGTCGGCAATGCCCAAGACCTCGAGCATTGACGCAATCTCCGCCTCGGTCTTGTGCCGTGTCAGCCGGTTCTTCAAGCGGATGTTCTCCATGACGGTGAGCTCGGGGAAGAGCCGCAGCTCTTGGAAAAGCAGGCTGAGCGAAAGGCGGCGCGCGCGTGTCCACTCCCGGATAGAGAGCGTGCGGATGTCGCGTCCGTCGAAGCTGATGACGCCTTCATAATCACGTCGGTAGCCGTAGATGTAGCTGCAGAGCGACGACTTTCCTGTGCCCGAAGCCGCCTCTACAAGGTAACGTTTCCCTTTGGTGAAGGCAAGGTGGCGCAGCCAAATGTCGGATAAGAGCGTCTCCTTGCGGTCGGCGAACACGCGCGGCAGGGTTTGTTGCAGGCAGATGTGGTCCATTATGCGGTGTGGCTGTCGGGGTTAGGAGTCAAGGTCTTGCAGCATGTCGCCGAAGGTGGCGGCAGCGAAGTCCAATATCTGCTTCAAAGCGTTGCCGCTCTTCTGGTTCAAGGCAAGGGTGAAGTTGACGCGGCCCGTGTCGCCCCGCAGGTTCAGCGACTCTATCTGCTGGATAGCCTCGTAGAGGGCGGTGATATAGGGCGAGTCGGTGAACTGCATCAAGATGCGCAGGTTGCTCAGCGTCACGATTTCATCACTCGTCAGGGTGATGTTGAAGGGCGTGCCGCTTGTAATCCCATTGATAGCCGCCATCAACTCGCGGTTGCTCTTGGGGTGGACGGGCTGGTTGCTCTCGGCCGTATCGCCCTCGAAAGCGGCTTGCTGCAGGGAGGCGTAGGCGTAACCGTTCTCGAAGAGCAGGTAGCCCAAGAGCTGGGTGCCCCGCGGCCAGTTGAAGAGGCTGCGCACGCTGAGCGGCAGCGCGTCGGGGGTGGCCAAGAGGCGGATGTCTCCCTTCTGCCGCGTGAGCTTGGTGAAGGCGGCGTCGCTGCAGAAGCTCTTCTGGGCAGGCTGCGTCATCAGCTCGGTGACGGCGGGCTGCAGCTTCTTCGCGTCGGTGGTGCTGCCGCCCAATACCGCCAAGAGGGTGCCGTCGTTGTAGCACAGCAGGATGGCTCCGTCCAAGCAAACAGCCGTCTCGAAGCCGTCGGCTTTGACCGGCTCCGCGCAGAGCTGCCCGTCGACGAGCGTCTCGACAAGCGCTTGGAACTGTGCAAGGTCGGCCACCTTCAACGCGGCGGCGGGGGCATGCAGCGAGGGGGCGTTGAACACGTACAAGGGAGCGCTCCAGTCGATGCCCGATGTGGAAGGATCTGCCCAAAGGGCTTCCAACTCTTTGGCCAAGCCGTCGGATGTCTCGTCGGCCAACAATGCGAAGAGCTGCCGCACGATGCCCGCGTTCTCGCCGTTCTTCAACCCCGACTTGGTGGCGAGGTTGTCCAAGTAGAGTGCCGCCAATTCCGTGGTACCGGCGGGAATCACCTGCGTGTATTCCGTCTTTACGGCCTGTTGCGGCGCGCAGGCGGCCAATAGCGCGATGCAAGCCGCTACGGGCATCAAGCTAAGAAATGAATGTTTTTTCATATCGTCAATTCAATTTGGTTATACATATTCATCAAGTGGCAGGCCACGAGTGCCGCCGTTTCGGTGCGCAGGCGGGAACGCCCCAAGCTCACGGGCGTGAAGCCCCGGGCAAGGGCGGCCGCCACCTCTTCCTCGCTGAAATCTCCTTCGGGGCCTATCAGCACCAACGCGTCACCACCCTGCCGCAGGCACGTCTGCAAGAGCGGCTTCTCTCCTTCGTGGCAGTGGGCGATGAAACGCTGCCCCGTGAAGGCACGCTGTATGAAGGTGTCGAAAGGAACCATGCCCCCAAGCCGGGGCAAGCGTGCCTTGAGCGACTGCTTGGCGGCGGCAATGAGTATCTTGGCAACGCGCTCTTGCTTGACGGCGCGCCTTTCAGAGAAGCGGCACTCCAAGAAGGTAATCTCGTCCACGCCTATCTCAGTAGCTTTCTCGACTAACCACTCCACGCGCTCCATGTTCTTGGTGGGTGCCAAGGCAATGTGCAGGTGGCCCGTCCAAAGGGGCGCTTGCGGCCGGCGTTCCAGCACCTCCACGGTGCAGCGCTTGGCGGTGGCGTCGGCTATGCGGGCAAGGTAGAAGTTGCCGCGGCCGTCGGTCAGCGTCACCTCGTCGCCCCGTTGCAGCCTGAGCACGCGCGCGGCATGGACGGCCTCCTCTTGGGGAAGCTCGTTACGCGTCTCTATGTCGGGAGTATAGAAAAGATGCATGCGCCGTCAGGGTTGTTGGTTTTGTTGGTTGATGCGGTCGCGCAGCTTGGCGGCCAATTCGTAGTTCTCCTCGTCGATGGCTTGCTTCAAGGCCGATTGCAAGGCGTCCATGTCGGCTTCGGGGAAGGGGTTGCCCGCCACCGTGGGCTTTCCGCCCTCGCCCGCTGCGGAGGAGAGGTGTTCTTCGCGCAAACACTCCGCCTCGAGTATCGCTTCATCGATGAAGATGGGCGCGTCAAGGCGCATGGCAAGGATAATGGCGTCGCTCGTGCGTGCGTCGACACGCAGCACTTCCTCCTTGGTCAGCAGGAAGAGGTAGGCGAAAAAGATGCCGTTTTCCACCTTGTAGATGAGCACATGCGTCAACTTGGCTCCTACCGCCTCGATGACCGAGGCGAAGAGTTGGTGGGTAAGCGGCCGCGGGGGATGAATCTCTTTCATGGAAATCATGAGCGCCTGCACTTCGCCGGCGCCGATAATGATGGGAAGCCGGCGTGCGCCGCCCACTTCGCCCAACAACAAGGCGTAAGCCCCGGCTTGTATCTGGCTGTTGGATACGCTCAACACTTCTAATTGTATCTCTTTTTTGTCCATGGTTTGTTCAATTGCTTGTGGTATAAGGTTGGTATTTGTATTTGAACGACACGGCGAAGAGGATGCCCGCGGCAAGGGCGAACGCGGCGAAGATGTACCACACGCGCGGCCAGTCGCCCACGGTGTAGAAAACGTCGCCCACCTTCACCTGATAGGTGAAGCGGCTCACCACCGCCTGTGCCGAAAGCGTGCCCACGGTGGCGCCCAAGCCGTTGGTCATCAAAATGAAAAGCCCCTGTGCGCTGGAGCGTATGGACTTGTCCGTCTGCCGGTTCACGAAGAGCGAGCCCGATATGTTGAAGAAATCGAAGGCCACGCCGTAGACAATCATCGAGAGGATGAACATCCACACGCCGCCGCCCGGATTGCCCGCGCCGAAAAGGGCGAAGCGCAACACCCACGCGCCCATGGCTATCAGTATCACCCGCTTTATGCCTAACCGTTTCAAGAAGAACGGGATGAGCAGGATGCAGCACGTCTCCGATATTTGCGACAAGGATATCAAGATGTTGGCATGCCGCACGCCGAAAGTGCCGGCGTAGGCGGGATCGCTGCCGAAACTACTGATGAAGGGGTTGGCGAAGCCGTTGGTAATCTGCAACGAGATGCCAAGGAGGAAGCTGAAAATGAAGAAGACCGCCATCTGCCGCTGCTTGAAAAGCGTGAAGGCGCGGATGCCCCAAGCGTCGACAAGCGATTTCGAGGCATTGCCCCTTGAGACGGGGCATGGAGGCAGCGTGAGCGCGTAAAGGGCGTAGGCCAAACCCACCACGGCGTAGGCGAAGAACTGCCCGTAACCCCTTTGCAGCCCCAACAAGTCCACCGCCCACATGGAGCATATAAAGCCTATGGTGCCGAAGATGCGGATGGATGGGAACACGCTCACCGGGTCCAATCCGGCCTTTTCCAACGCGTTGTAGGCCACCGAGTTGGAGAGTGCCAACGTGGGCATGTAGAAGGCCACGCCCACGGCATAGAGCGTGAAGAGAGGGCCGAAGGCCACGTCCGTTCCCCGCACCATGCCGTAACAGCCGGCAAGCGCCATACAGAGGGCGGCGATGAAATGGCTCAGGGCCAAAAGCCGCTGGGCGGGTATCAAGCGGTCGGCCACGATGCCAAGCAAAGCAGGCATGAAGAGCGAGGCGACACCCTGCATGGCATAGAAAAGGCCTATGCGGCTCCCCAAGCCCACGCCCACCAAGTAGCTTCCCAAGGAGGTGAGGTAGGTGCCCCACACGGCAAACTGCAGGAAGCTCATGATGACCAACCTCATCTTGAGGCCTGCGACATGTTGATTTTGCGTGATGCCTTGCACTGTCTCTGAACCGTTGATTGATGCAAATGTAGAGAAATTTCCGTAATTGACAGTGTGGAAAGCGGTAAAAAAGGAGAGGGGTATATAAAAAAAGAAGGCTATCTATCCCAGACAGCCAACCTTCTTAACCTTAAATCTAATACCATGAAAAACACTGTGCAAAGGTAGGTGTTTTTATGTTATTCAGCATAATAATATACGGTTTTTCTACACCCTATTAGCTACTTTTAACTATTCAGCCCCCAAACGACCCCAAAACTTACTCCACATAGAGCACCAACCCCTTCAAGTACTCCCCTTCGGGGTGGTAGATGTTCACGGGGTGGTCGGCCGGCTGGGTGAGTTGGTGCAGTATGCGCACGCGCCGCTCAGCAAGGGCAGCGGCCGTGAACACGGAGGTGCGGAACTGCTCCTTGGTCACGGCTTGCGAGCAGGAGAAAGTGAAGAGGATGCCTCCCGGCCTTATCTTCTCGAACGCCTTGGCATTGAGCTTGCGGTATCCCTGCAGGGCGTTGTGCAAGGCGTCGCGGTGCTTGGCGAAAGCGGGCGGATCGAGCACGATGAGGTCGTAGTCGCCGCCCATGCGGTCCAAGTATTTGAAGGCGTCTTCGGCGAAGGCGGCATGGCGGGCATCGTCGGGGAAATTCAGCGCCACATTCTCTACGGTGAGGTCCACGGCCTTGGAAGAACTGTCTACCGAGTGCACCAAGCGGGCGCCGCCGCGCAGGGCGTAGACCGAGAACCCGCCCGTGTAGCAGAACATGTTCAGCACGCCGCGCCCCTTGGCGTAACGCTCCAAGAGCGAGCGGTTCTCGCGCTGGTCTATGAAGAAGCCCGTCTTCTGCCCCTTGAGCCAGTCAATGTGGAACTTCAAGCCGTATTCCATGGCCACGTTGTCCTGCGTGCCTCCCACGAGGAAGCCGTCTTCGGGTTGAAGCCCCGCCTTGAAAGGCAAAGTGGTTTCCGATTTGTAGTAGACGCTTGTCACCTCGCCTTCCATCACCTTCAAGAGCGCCTCCACAATGTGCATGCGCTCCAAGTGCATGCCTACGGAGTGGGCCTGCATCACCGCCGTGTGTCCGTACACGTCGATGACGAGCCCCGGCAGGTTGTCGCCCTCGCCGTGCACCAAGCGGTAAGTGTCGTTTCCCGGAAGGCCGGCCAAGCCGATGGCGCGGCGCATGTCGTGGCTCAAGCGCAGTTTGCGCTCCCAAAAGGCGCCGTCCACAGCCTCGGCCTCCTCGAAGCTCAGCACCCTTACGGCGATGCTGCCTATCTGGAAGTGTCCTTTGGCCAAGAACACGCCCTCGCTCGAGCGCACCGCCACGAGTTCCCCTTCGCGGGGCCGGCCTTCCATGCGGGCGATGGCGCCGGAAAACACCCACGGGTGGAACCGTTTCAACGACTCCTCCTTGCCGGGTTTCAAGTAAATGTCACGCATCATATAATAATAATTGTGGCGGTCATACTTCGGGTGCGGCGGGCGCTGTGTCCGCCGGCTCCCGGGGCTCCTCAGGTTCTATCTCGTAATCGCCCGTGCGCTGCAACTCCAGTAAAAGGTGGTAGATGTTCAGGCAGGCCCAAGCGTCGGTGGCGGCATAGAGCTGCTGGGCCGGCGTGAGCGTCTCGGCCTCCCAATTGGAGAGCTGCTGGTTCTTGGCTATTTTCCGGCCGAAGAGGTTGGCGTAAATCTTCTGCAAGCTCATGTCCCGGATGCCGAACGGCCTGACGAACTCTTGCAACTCCACCACCGAGCGCGGGGTGAAAGGGGCGCGCTTGTGCAACATGTTGAAGTCGTCGCGCAGGGAGAGCCCCACTTTGGTAATGGCGGGGTTCTCCAACAAGCCTACAACCGGCGGCGTGAGCCCCATCAGGTTCAAGCGGAACAGGAAACAACGCTCCTCGGTGGAAACCTGCAGCAACGCCACTTTGTAGAGCACCCCCTTCGTGAAGGAAGGGCGCGTCTCGCTGTCGATGCCCAAGAGCGGGCACGTCTTCAAGAAAGCCGCCGCCTTTTCAGCCTCTTCGGGGGTTTGCAGCAGGCGTATCTCGCCGGGGAAAGCCACCGGCGGCATGTCCTTTACCGCCTCTTTGTCTATCGTTCTCTTAATCAGCATCACTTAAAAATCTCTTAGGCCGGGCTCCGGCGCCGCGTCGGCTTCACCGTCCTCATCCGCAGCCCCCTCCCCGGTAAAATGCACGTTGTGCAGGGCACGCAACGTGTTCACCAACTTCTGCCCCCAATGCAGGCGGAAATTCTCCTGGCAAATGGCCAAGGCGTCGTGCATCGTGTGGTTTAGCCCCACTTGGAACACGAAAATGAAGTCCTTGATGTCTTGGTAGATGTCGGCCAAGTTCTCGGAAATATAGTTGGTGATGGGCTGGTCGCTGTAGTGCATGTCCTGCTCGAACACCTCCAAGTAGTCGTCCTTGTCGGCCAAAATGCCGCAAAGATTCAGGCGCAACACCTCGTACACCTCCTCGGTGACGTAATTCTCGGGCATCTCCTCCCCCATTACCTCGCAAGGCGGCAACAAGATGGCTTTCACGTAGAGCAAGGGCAGTATCTTCAACATCGTGTCCACGAACCGGACGCGGTCGGTCCCCTCCTCGGCCTGCTCCAAAAACTTGCAGAACTGGGCGGCCACTGTGACGAACTCCACCACGTTGCGGTCGAATATCACCTGACTGTCTTTTTCCATGCTGCTTTTAAACCGTTGTATCTTTTCATCTACAAAGATAGGGCATATTCACGGACTTCTTCCCATAAAAAAACAAAAAAACGCATGGCGCGGTTGTGGATGTTCTCTATCTTTGTGACAGACAGACGAAATATACCACCCGTAGTCGAATACCATTATTCCATCAAGACATGAACATTGAATCATTCAGAACTTATCTTCTTATCCCTAACCACCTTTAAAAGCAGAAAAAAACGAGGAGTTTGCGTGTCATTATCCTATTTTTCTTTTAATTTTGTCGTAGGAATAAACTCGAACCCCAACCGATAAAAACCGCAGATTATGATACTCAATGAAAGAGACAGCCGCCACGAACAAGTACTTGGCGTGGCCCGGCAAATGATGACGGCGGCACGCACCGCCCCCAAAGGCAAAGGCTTGGACATCATCGAAGTGGCCATGGTGACCGACGCCAACATCGTCATCCTGTCCGACGCCATGAAGGAAATCGCCGAAGAGTCGGGCATGAAGTTCTTCCTGCGCGACGCCGAAAACATCCTCTCGGCCGAGTGCATCGTGCTCATCGGCACCCGCCGCCAAGCCCAAGGCCTCGACTGCGGTCATTGCGGCTACGAAACCTGCGCGGCCCGCGAGCCCGGCGTCCCCTGCGCTATCAACGCCGTGGACGTGGGCATCGCCATCGGCTCGGCCTGCGCCACCGCCGCCGACCACCGCGTCGACACCCGCGTGCTCTTCTCGGCCGGCTTGGCCGCCCAACGCCTGAACTGGCTTGAAGATTGCACCTTGGTCTTCGCCATCCCCGTGAGCGCCTCCTCAAAGAATCCGTTCTTCGACAGGAAGCCGAAGGAAGAGAAGGGGTAGGATGCCGTGTAATGTTTGATGCATTATACAGTATTCATCGGTTTTCCGTTTACATGCGGTTGCACACGGCATGGAGAATCTACAAGATAAATACAATCTTCTTGTCAAGAAATGCCACGAACTTCTTGAAGAGAATAAAGAATTAAAATCAATTCTTTATGAACATGGTATTCATTATACCTCCATAAATTCTGCAAAGGAACAGCCCTATTCTTCATTTGCTATTCCTTCCTTACAGATGACTCTTGAGGATAAAATAGCGTCATTCCGCAGTCTCTTTAAAGGACGCGATGATGTTTTTGCCCGTAGATGGTTCAACAAGACAACAGGGAAAGGAGGCTATCAACCGGTTTGTGTGAATAGAAGGACAAATATTCAATGGAAAGACATTCTACAATCCATTTTGTAAAACAGTGTCCGAAGCAAAGCGAAGCATTGTCATATCCTCTCCACGTTTATCGCCAATTGGCCGTCATCCGCTACTTACACTACTCAAAGAATTGTCGAACAATGGCATAGAGGTCAGGATCTTTACAAGTGCGGATGACGGTCAAGCAAACTGTTTGATCAAACAAGGGCTTTCTGTTACAGTCATATCAACGCTTACTCTATGTTGCTGCATCATTGACAAGTCTATAGTATGGTACGGCAACATCCATATTTTAGGATGCACTTCCGAAAAGGATAACATTATTAAAGTTGTTGATTTAAATCTTTCCAATGAATTGATAGAAATAATGATGCACAATGGAACTGAAACAGAATAGGAGGTTAGTTAAACAACCCTAAAAACAATTTGTTTGAAAGCAAGAAGGAACGGTTCTCACTTATGCCTGATTATGATACATCCGGCGACAATAACGCAGTATTGCGTCTGCTATGCACCATTATAAACGAGGATTACAGTCTTTTATTGATACGCGAGTTCGGGAGAAGAAATATAAAAAGTTCTTCCTTCAAGAAAGTCAAATGCAGAGTGTTTGTCTGATATTTCTATCCGCTACGCAAAAACGTTTTTATCTTCTTTATAACAAGTAAATTGTAAATCTTCCACAACTTGTGGAAGATGTCATGTGTGTTCGAAATATAAGGTTGTCATCTCTGTGAAGATGGGGTTGTCATCTCTGTGAAGATGAAGGTGTCATCTCTGCAGAGATGAGGTTGTCATCTCTGTGAAGATGAAGGTGTCATCTCTGCGAAGATGAAGGTGTCATCTCTGCGAATGAATGAGGGTATCATCTCTCGAATGATAGAGGTGTTATCTCTCGAATGATGAGGGTGTCATCATTCGAATGATAAAGGTGTCATCAGTAGTGTCCAATTAAATTTTATAAAAACCTTTGTAACACGTTGATGAAT
>JAJPYW010000079.1 GCA_021204715.1 Prevotellaceae bacterium | reverse complement strand
CGCTGCAATGCGGTCCGAAGGTGCGCTGGGTAAGGGTGTTGCGGGCTTGGGTAAACAGGGTGTCCACCCTGCCGGTCGCAAGGCGCAGGTAGCCGGGACGCTCCGAGAGAGACCATAGTGTGTTGTCGGGGTTGTGGTTCCATTGCCATTGAAGGGGTAAGCCGGCCTCTCCTGCGGCGCGTGTGAAATCGTCGGATGCGACGATGCCGGGTACAAGGCCGCGGCTTGCGGGAAGCTGCAAGGTGTCGGGCGCAAGGCCGTTCTCGCCCATTACGGGCCAGCCGTCTTGCCACGTCACGGGTACCAAGTAGGGGATGCGGCCAACGGCTCCGCAGTCTTGAAAGAGGTAGGCGAACCAGCGTCCGTCGGGGGTGTCGACGATGCCGCCTTGGGCGATGCCGCGGTCTTGGAACACCACGCGGCCTTCGTAAGGACCGGTAATGGTGTCGGCGCGGTGCACAATCACGGTGCGCATGCCGCCCTTCGGCCAAGCGATGTTGAAGAGGTAGTACTTGCCGTCTACCTTGAAGAGTTGCGAGCCTTCGGCGCCCACGATGAAGCGGTCGCCGGCGGGCGCGCCGGCGTTCTCGATGAGCACGCGGCGGGTGCCGGGTTTCAGTCCTGTGAGGCCGTCTTCCAATTCGGCGATGTAGAGCTTTCCGCTTCCGTAGACGATGTAATTGTGGCCGTCGTCATCGAAGAAAAGTGTGTGGTCGTGGCACACGGGTTTGAACTCGGCGCGCTTCCAAGGGCCGCGCTCCACGTCGGGTGTGGTGTAGATGTAGGTCTTGCCGGTGGTCTGGGCGAAGGTAGAGACGTAGTAGAGGCCGTCGCGGTAGCGTATGCAGCTGGCCCAAGAGCCTTTTCCGTAGGCGTTCTTGCCGCATCCTAAGTTCAGGGCGGGCAGGCTTGCGGCGAGGGTGTCGTAGGCGTAGCCGGCCATCTGCCAATTCACAAGGTCGGTGGACTTCATCACGGGCAGGCCGGGCGAGAGGTGCATGGTGGTGCTGCTCATGTAGTAGGTGGTGTCCACACGCACAATGGACATGTCGGGCACGTCGGCGTAGATAACGGGGTTCACGGCGTGCTTTGTTTCGTCAGGCTGCAACGTGGCGCAGCTTGCCTGCGCGCAACATAGCAGGGTTGCCGCGGCCGCGGCCATGAGGGTACTTGTGCTTGTTTTCATATAAGTGGCAGATGTTTGTTTGCGTGTGGCCGCCAAAGTGTGGTTCCACACTGCAAATATAGCGGTTACCGGGCACATTCCGTCTTCTTTTGTGTTACACATTTTGTTCCCATACGTTACATGCGCCACATTTCAAGAAAATAATCGGGCTTATCTTTTCCCTTATCGGCGATTCTGGTTACATTTGTGCCGAATCTGAATTGACTATACATGAATACACGTATATTCCCCTATAGAAAGGTGTGCCTCATGGCGGCAGGCGTGGTGCTCTTCGCGCTGCTGGTGTGGTTGACGGCGACAACCGGCCGCTTCAATTTCAGCTATTTGGAGCAGTGGGGGACGTTTGTTTACCAGCGTGATTACATGGTGCGCGCGGTGGCCGTGCCGGGCGGATGCGCGCGGTTGGCGTCAGCTTTCCTTGTACAGTTCTTCGGCCGCCCCTTGGCGGGTATAGGGATTACGGCCGCGTTGCTCGCGGTCATTGCGCTACTTATGAACAGTGTGCTGCGCAGGTGGAGTGGGGGCAGGATCACTTTCCCGTTGACACTGTTTCCGGTGGCGGCGTTCTGGTTGCTGCACTTCGACGTGTGGTACCGGTATCAGGGCACGGTGGCGTTCTTGTTCATGCTGCTGTTGCTGCGCCTGCATCTCTCGTTCAAGAGGTTTCTTTATAAGATAATTTATGCGTCGGCAAGCACCATGGTGTTGTTTATTGTGGCGGGGCCGGTGGCGTTCCTGTATGGTTGCTTGCTGCTTGTTATGGAGCTTTATTACCTTAAGCCGCGCTCGCTCTGCTTCCTGCTGCCGCCGCTCTTGGCATTGGGGCTTGCGTGGTGCAGCGTGCGCACGGGCTATGCCGGCGAGGTGAAGGAGATGCTGTTGCCTCGCGGTTATTATATGCCGCGCATGGAGCCGGGGTTCAGCGTTTACCTGCCTTGGTTGCTCACGGTGGCGGTGTTTGTGCTTACCGCGCTTTGCGCGCGCTTCAGGCTGAAGAGGGTGTGGATGAAAGCGGCCGTGGCCGTGGCGCTTGTAGCCGGTGTGGTGAAGTTCACGGCATGGGGCATGGGGCATGATGTGGACCATAAATACGAGACGTTCAAGGAGCTGAACTACTATATGTACCACAACGAGTGGGGCAAGATAGTGGACAAGTGCGGCGCCATGCCCATGAACAACTTGCTTTACCAAAACTGCTTGAACGTGGCCTTGGCCGAGCGTGGCGCGCTGGCCGACGTGCTTTTCCACGAGCCTTGCCACGACCGGCGCTCACTCTATGTAGAGGGTGAGAAGGACCCGCACATCTACGCTTTGCTCAGCGACATCTACTTCTCCATGGGGCACATTGCACTCGCGCAACGCTATGCCTTCGAAGGCAACGAAGGGGTGGACAACTTCTCGCCGCGCATGCTGCGGCGCTTGGTCGAGACCAACCTTGCTTACGGCAACTATGCCACCGCCGCGAAGTATATCACGGTGTTGGAGCACACCTTGTATTACAAGGCGTGGGCCGAAAGCCGCCGGCGCTTCCTTTGGAACGACAAGGCCGTGGAGGAAGACGCGCTCTTGGGCATGAAACGCAAGTGCATCTTCCCCGACAACCGCTTCGCCGCGCTCAAGGGATTGGACGATGACTTGAAGCAGGTTATCTTGCAGAATCCGGCACACAAGGCCACCATTCAGTACTTGGGAAGTCTTTATTTGTTGTCCAAAGACGTGGTGCGTTTCAAGGAGATGCTGGAACTGTTCTACGGCACGCCCGCCTTGCCTGAAGGGAAACTGCCCGCTTCGTTCCAAGAGGGTGTATTGGTCTTTTCAGGGGGTAATCAAGAGGTGCTGGCCCGTTACCACATAGAGCCGTCTACCTTCGCCCGCTTCTCTTCGTTCGTCAAGCAACCCAAGGCGGAGCGGCAGAATCTGTGGTATTTTCTAAGATACGTTCAATGAGCATGACTATGAAAAGAATCGTAAGCAGCATGAAAAATGCATCCTTTTTGAGATATTTATCCGCGGCGCTCGTCGCCCTGCTTGTGTCGGCTTGCGGGGGCAGCGCGCATGTAGACCGTTACATCGACACCGAGCCTCCCTTGTGGCCCGACTATGCCGGCGTTACCTTGCCGCCCAACTTGGCGCCGCCTTGCTTCTCGCTGCCCGACAGCTTGGAAGCGACGCGCTTGGGCGCTTGGTTCAAGGCCGGCGGCGACAGTTTGTTTGTGCAGGCAAGCAAAGGGCAGATCGCCATTCGGCCTGCCAAATGGAAACGGTTGGTGAAGGCGTCAAGCGACATCAGCGTGCGGGTGCAAGCCCAAGTAGGTGGACTAATGACGGCATACGCGCCGTTCCATCTCTACATCGCGCCCGACAGCATAGACAGTTATATAGCCTACCGCTTGATAGAGCCGGGCTACGAGTCGTGGAACGAGATGGGCATCTACCAACGCTGCTTGGAGAGCTATGAGGAAACGCCGATAATCACCAACCGCATGACGGATTTCGGCTGCATGAACTGCCACGCTTTCTGCAACCGCAAGCCCGACCGGATGCTCTTTCACTTGCGTGCCGGTTATGCGGGTACTTACGTGTTGGAAGGGGGCAAGGTGAAGAAGCTCGACACTAAGACGCCGCAGACGATCTCGGCGTTGGTGTATCCTTCGTGGCATCCTTCGGGCGACTTTGTGGCCTTCTCCGTGAACAGCACCAAGCAGCTGTTCCACACCACCGACCGCAACCGGGTGGAAGTGTACGACGCGGCTTCGGACGTGGTGGTGTATGACGCAGGGCGCGACGAGCTTGTCACCTCGCCTTTGCTCTCTTCGCCTGCCGCCTTCGAGACGTTTCCCACCTTCTCGCCCGACGGCAGGACGCTCTATTTCTGCTCGGCCGACAGTGTGGGCATGCCCGGCGGCTATGACCAAGTGCGCTACAGCCTTTGCGCTATAGGTTTCGACACGGCCACACGTACTTTCGGCGACCGGGTGGACACGCTATATAACGCCCGCACCGAAGGAAAGAGCGTCTCTTTCCCGCGTGTGTCGCCCGACGGACGCTTCTTGATGTTCACGCTCGCGGCTTACGGCAACTTCTCTATCTGGCACAAGGACGCCGACCTTTACATGGCCGACTTGCGTGACGGCAGTATCCGCCCGTTGCGTGCCTTGAACAGCGGTGATGTGGAGAGCTACCACTCGTGGAGCGGCAACAGCCGTTGGGTGGTGTTCAGCAGCCGCCGCATAGACGGGCTTTACACGCGCCCCTTCATCGCCTACATAGACAGTGCGGGCAACGCCCGCAAGCCTTTCTTGCTGCCGCAGAAAGGAAAGGACTACTACACGTTCTTGATGAAGTCGTTCAACATTCCCGAATTCATCGAAGGGAAGGTAGAGGCCGGTGCCTACACCGTGAGCCGCGCGGCAAGGGAGGGGCAAGGCAAGCAGTTGGGGTATGTTATGCAGAAGGAGTGATGACGGATGCGGAATGTGTCGGTTGTAATCTGTATGGCCTAAAGGAGTGGCTGTAAAATGAAGGGTTTCTATACCGTAATCGTGGGGTGGGGCGTCTATTTCTTGGCGGCTTTGGGCTGCGGATACCTCTTCGGCAACTTTCCTGTGGCATGGTTCGCTTTCCCGGTGAACGTGGCCTCGTGGCTCTTGTGGGCGGCGGTGTGGTGGTTGGTATGGAGGCGTTGGAGGGGCTGTCTACCCGTCAGGATGCTTGTTTCTGTGAAGTCTTCGTTGCTGCTCTTGTTTCTTTTCTTCGCTACTTGCTTGGTGTATGGTCTTGACGGACGCGCGGTCGCTGCCACGTGGTGGATAGTGGCGTTGCTGTGGGCGTTGACGAGCCATCTGTTGGTGGTGTTGTATAACGGCGTCGGCCGCCCACGTCGGTATAAATGGCGGTTCATCCTTATTCATTCGGGCTTGTTGTTGGCCTTGCTTGGGGGCTTCTTGGGTGTGCCCGACAGGAGCGAGTGGCAGGTGGTGTTGGAGACGGGACGTCCTGTAAGGGGCGTGGTCGACCAAAGAGGAAATGTGATCAAGTGGAAACATACGGTCGAATGGGTGAATGTGCAAGATACTGCATGGAAGGCGGCGGACGCTGCCGCCGCAACGCGACCGCAGTGGCGGGATGTAACGACGGAAACGGACGTTTATGCGGCGCGGCTTCTGATAGACGGACGGAAGCGTGTCGTGCTGCGGGTGAACCATCCTTACCGCATGTCGTGGCAGGACGACCTCTATTTGGTGGATATGATTCCTGACGGAAGTCATCACGGCTTGGCCGGTTGCGTGCTGACGGGCGTGCGCCAGCCGTGGAAGTATGTGGAGTGGGCGGGCATCTGGCTCTTGATAGCGGGGTGTGTGCTGCTGTTTGTACAAGGCGTGACGGGTAGCGGAAAGGAGGCGGCGCGTGGCGGTGACGTGGCATGAATTCGTGTGGTTTGCGGTGCCGGCTCTGCTGTGCTGGGCGGGGGCGGCGGCAGCGTCGGCTTTGAAGAAAGGTTATCGCTCCGCCGCTATCTTGGCTGTAGCGGGCTTGTGCGTCTATGCCGCTTTCATCGCGCTTTTCTGGATTGGTCTGCAGCATCCGCCGTTGCGCACATTGGGAGAAACGCGCCTGTGGTATGCCTTTTTCATGATGCTTGCGGGCACGCTTACCTACCTGAAATGGCGCTACCGCTGGATGTTGGCTTTCTGCTGCATTGTGGCGGCGGTGTTTATACTGCTGAACATCGCGCGTCCGGAGATACACGACCAAATGTTGATGCCGGCCTTGCAGAGTTACTGGTTTGTGCCCCATGTCACCGTCTATATCTTCTCCTACGCTGTATTGGGCTGTGCTTTCCTGCTGGCTGTGGTGGGCTTGGCGCGGCACACGGACAAGTACCTTCCCACCACCGACAGATTGGTCTACACCGGCGTGGCTTTCCTTACTTTCGGCATGCTGAGCGGCGCTTTGTGGGCCAAGCAAGCGTGGGGCGATTACTGGAACTGGGATCCCAAGGAGACATGGGCTGCCGTGACTTGGAGCCTCTACTTGCTCTATATCCATATACGGTTATCCCAAAAGAACAATTCCTCAAGTTGTTCTCCAAGGAACGACATGCCAAGGCGTTCTCCAAGGTACGACATTCCCGGCAACCGTCTCATTCCCTACATCCTCCTTATCCTCGCCTTCCTTGCCTTGCAAATGTCATGGTACGGCGTGAACTACCTGCCGTCGGCACAGAACAGCTTGCATGTATATATGAATTGATATTGAGGGAGGGGTAACAGGATAATCTATTGTCATTGTCAATGACTACAATTCATACATGGACAATAGATGAGAACTGCCTCCTCATCGTCGGTCCCTTTCACATAAAGGGTAGGGGTTGTTGCCGACGGGAGGAGGCAGTACAGATTATACAGTCGTTTCGCTTGTTAGGCTTCGGCTCTTTTTTCACCAAAGCTCGGCGCGGCTTCGTTTACTTCAGCAGCTCGTCAATCTTGGCCTGCAGCTCTTCGCCATGCAGGTTGCGGGCGGCGATGACGCCGTCTTTATCGATGAGCACGGTGTGGGGAATGCTGCTGACGCCATACAGCTTGGCACCTTCGCAGTTCCAGAACTGTACGTCGGACATTTGCGGCCAAGTGATGTTCAGCGTCTCGATGCCATTCTTCCAGCTGTCGGCGTCGCGGTCGAGCGACACGCCTACTATCTCGAACTTCTTGCCTTTTTTATACTTGGCATACAGCTCTACCATGGAGGGCATCTCTGCACGGCAGGGAGGACACCAGCTTGCCCAGAAGTCAACGAGCACCACTTTGCCTTTGCCTGCATAATCGGAAAGCTTCACGGGATTGCCTTCGGGGTCGTTCATCTCGAAGTCGGTGAAAGGCTGGCCCACGGCGGTAGCTTTCTGGCTTGCCGTGCTCTCGGTGATGCGGGCGATAACGGGATCGTCTTCATACCCTTCGGGAAGCTGCTGAAGCGCCTCGTCCAATTGGTCCACACTCATCATGTAGTAGTTCTGCTTCAACAGGTGTACGCCTACAGGGTTGCCGATGTTCTCGGGGATGGCTTCAATGGCTACATTGGCCATCTCCTCTTCCAAAGCGTCCATTGCCTGCGTCTTGGCGTTGACGGCCTCTACATCTTCAGGGTCTGTTTCCTCTTCGTCCAACGCTTTCATCTGCGCCATGAGTTCGGCCTGTTGCCCGCGTATAGCCTGATAGATGTCGTTGTTGGGCGTACCGGTAGCCGAGGAAACGCCGTTCTCGCCATCGATTGCCACTTGAATTTGTCCGTTCTCAAGGAAGAAGTCCAAGCCTGCGGGACGCGCCTCTTCCGACGCGGGCTGATAGAGAATGAGGCACTCTTGCACCTCGGCTTGCTCGCCGCCTTTCAACGTGAAGGCACCGCCTTTGATGGTGGTGGAGTCCAAATGCACAATCTGGCGGTTCTCTTGTTTGGCCAAGTAAACCATGTCGCCGTCGGCGGCGCCGGCTACGGTTCCGGTTACGGTGTAACCGCTGTTCCCGCAAGCCATGAGCACGGCGGCTGCAGGAAGAAGAAGGTAAAATAGTCTTTTCATCGCTTGTTGTTTGTTTAGTGAATGGTTACTGTTTTAAACGTTTGATGCGTACAAAGATACGAATAATTACCGCTTTTGAAAGTTTTATGGCGGAAAGTTACAAAGAAATATTTCCGGCGGTCAACATGCGGGAGCGTCGAGCCCTGTATAGGTCAAGAACCGTTCTACTGAAGTGTTGACGACAAGCGCTTCTGGAAACTCCGTCTCTTGCAATAGCGGCCATACATGCTCGTAGTTGGATATGTCGCAGGCAATGTGTGCGTCGCTGCCCAATATCACGGGCACGTCATACCGTTTGCACAGCCTTAGAATCTCCAAGTTGTTGCCGCGCGCGTGGGCGAAGTGCCTTGCCGGGCGCAGGGACGAGGAGTTTATCTCGAGCAGCGTGCGCGCCTCTTTCGCCGCGAGCACCACAGGCTCGAAAAGCAACTGCGCCGTGCCGTCGCCGGGGTGGGAGATGATGTGTATGCGCTTGTCGCGTATCACACGTATCAACCCTTCTGTGTTCTCTTCCGCCGTGCCGGGCGTGAAGCACACGCCGTGTATGCCGGCAATGCGCAACTCCAAGCGCGCCATGTAGTCGTCGTCAAGGTCGATGTCGCCCCGGGTGTTGAGTATGTTCAGCTCGGCGCCGAGCATCAGCCTTAATGCGCCGTACTGCCGGGGCACGATGTGGATGTTGCGGAAGTATATCTTGTTGCAAGTACCGGGAATGGAAGGCGCGTGCTCGGTGATGCCCAAGAGTTGCAATCCTTGCCGGCGGGCTTCGGCTATCATCTCGGCGAGCGTGCTGAACGCATGGCCCGATGCGATGGTATGCGTATGTACGTCCAAAACGGTTTTCATCGTCTATGATCCTCCTTGACTTATATCGTTAATGCGCGCTTATTAATAAAGAATCCCTCCGTTGCCGCGGAAGGATTCTCCTATTGTCAGCAGGTTTACTGCCCTACCACTTATCGCTTTTATCACGCTTATTGCGCCGCGGCTTCGCTTGCGGGAGCTTCGGCGGCGGCTTCGGCAGCGGGAGCTTCGGCAGTGCCTTCGGTAGCGGCGGCTACTTCGGCCGCGGCAGCTGCGGCGGCTTCGGCCAATGCCTTGGCTTTCTCGGCTTCGATAGCGGCCTTCTTCTCGGCCAATACCTTGGCGCGCGCTTCGTTCACTTGCTTCTCGGCCTCCAAGCGTGTCTTGGCTATGGCTTTCTTGGCCTCATCGCGTTTGGCCTTCTTCGCTTCCAAGCTCTTCTGCTTGTCTTTCTTCCAAGCTTCAAACTTGGCTTCGGCTTCGGCCTCGCCGAAAGCGCCTTTGGCCACGCCGCCCATGAGGTGCTTCTTCAAGTAGACGCCCTCGCGGGAAAGGATGTTGCGTACAGTTTCGGTGGGTTGTGCACCCTTCATGAGCCAGTCAAGGGCGCGGTCGAATTTCAAATCCACGGCAGACGGAGCGGTATTGGGGTTGTACGTTCCTATCTTCTCGATAAATCTACCATCACGTGGTGCTCTTGAGTCGGCAATGACGATGGAATAGAAAGCGTAGTGCTTGTGTCCATGTCGTTGCAATCTGATTTTTGTTGCCATTTAATAAATAATGTTTTAGTTTAATAGATTTGAAGTGCTGCCAACTCGTGACAGCGGCTGCAAAGATAAACAATTTCTTTCATTGAAGTGTCGACAAAGCATTATTTTTATTCACTTATCGCGCCGATACACGTTTTTTCTTGTAGTAAAAGCACAAACGCCACACGTCAGGCATGTCAAAGCGCTCACTCCATGGTCATCTCCCCGGCCAAGTTGGAGTTCATCATGTACCTCCCCTGCGCTGGGCTCACCCCGTGTCCCCACAGGAACATCAGCTTGGTGCCGGCGCTTTCGGGCGTG
>JAJPYW010000160.1 GCA_021204715.1 Prevotellaceae bacterium | reverse complement strand
TAAGCGAAGCGCTGTGCGAAGATTTGACGGAATGGTCGCGCCACCAACCCCAAGCAAGCTACATTCCGCTGCCCCCATAGGACAAAACCCTAAGCAAATCACGAACCTTTGAGTAAAGCCTTTGTGTAACATCGTAGCACGAAGCCGGAGGTTCGGGAGGAACGACCATATCCGGCTTCGTGCTACGATGTGACACAAAGGCCACTCCCCTGCCCCAACCACATCCGTAATCCTTTTACGCAGCATGTCACTCCCCTGCCAAAAGCATAACCGTAAACCAACATACAGCAAGCCAAGACAATGCCTAAAGCACATCCGCCGCCCCCTCACAACATCCCATAGGAGCACACAACCTCCCCGTAAAACCAACATATCACAGCAGTCAATGCCAACGCAACCATTATAAAACCGATGGGGCTGTGTCAAAAGACACATCCCCATCTACCAACAATCACATATCAAAGGGACAATGAACTCACTTCGCGTAAGCCCCGAAGAACACTCCCGGCGCGTCGGCACTATACACCTTGCCACCCACCGTCAACCCCGAATCAACATAATCCATGTCACCCAACCGAGCCAACGAAGCATCCCCGGTAGCCCCCTCAATCATAGAAACAACACGGAAATCCCAACTACTGTCATACGAAGTATCAGACAACAACACCGAGTCGTACGGGAAATTCACAAAAGCGATGTCAATGTCATCCGCCGCCTGCGCAATGAGGCTGTGGGCATCCACCGCGTCGGCATAATTCTCGTTGCTGCTGTTGTATCCATCGCAAGGCGTCTGAACCGCCCCTTCCTCTTCATCCTGCTTGAAGTCACTCACCACACTGCCCGAAAGATAACAGTTATAGTCGATGACCGACTTGTCGTCGCAACCGTTCTTCACACCCGGATTGCCCCACTTGGGCGCCATGGCACGAAACTTGCAATTCACCATCAAGTTGTTGAACACATTGGCCAACACATTCTTCTCGACATAAACGCAGCCCCCTTTCACGCCGTCGCGCCGCCAGCCGGCGTTCACAATGGTATTATTATAAGCCACACACTTTGACTGGTAACGCCCCGCCGTGTCGTCCTGCCCCGAGCTGGAAAGCTTCAACCCGTTGGTATTGGGGCTGTACATCACATTATAAGCCACCGTGGTGGTGGTACCCGCCTTCACGTTGACCGCCTCGCCGCCCGTGGCCCCGTTGCAAGCAAACACATTGTGGGTGATGACGCCCTTGCCCCCTTGCATGTAAATACCGTCGGCAAAGCCGTTGGCAATGGTACAATACTCCACCACCAAACTCCCCTTGAACGAAGGGCCGGTGGTAATCTGTACCCCGTAGTCCTCGCCCGCGGTATAGATGCCCGCCAATACAGAAGGCGACGTCTCGGTCATGGGGCTGCCCACGTACTCAATGTCACAATGGCTGAAGAGCGCCTCGGCATCATCGGCCTGATTATTCAGCATGAAGCCACCCCAAAGGTTCTTTTTGTCCAATACATTGGCAAAGGTACGTTCCGCCGAGGGAATGGAGAAAACAACAGGCGCCTCTTCCGTACCCATGCAGTAGATGTTCCCGTTGACGGTGAACTCAATGCCCGTACCTTGCGCGTCGGCTGAATTGAAGAGCACCTCCACACCCTCCTCAATGGTGAGGCTGCTGCCTTGGGGCACTTCCAACTGCCCCTTCACGGTGACGGTGGTGTATGCCTCCCACACACCCTCCACCGTGCCCGACACTTCCATGGTGTTCATGGCCACGGTGACGGTACAACGACAGGCCAACGACGGGGCGGCATCGGGCGTGGCGGTAACAACGGCCACACCCGGCGTCAAGGCAGTGACCACACCGCCGGACACGGTAGCTACACTTTCATCGGACGAGCTCCAAGTTACTTCTTGGTCGGCGATATTCTGGGGAAAGAAAGTACACTCCAACGTCTCCGTCCCTTCGGGAGAGAGGGTAATGGCGCTTTGTGACAATACGAATTTCTTGATTACATCAGCGGTTTCGCCGTTGTCGTCGCTACACGAAGCCATGAAACAGCCGGTAAGGGCAATGCACACCATTGCCAAAGTTTTGAATGATTTCATACGAATAAAGATGATTGGTTTATACTATGTCTTATAAAGGTTTATAACTTGTATCTCATGCCCAAAAGGAAACTCTGCCCGGTCTTCTCCTCACGCTCCACAACGCCTTTGTCGTAGCGGCGCACGTTCAGGGTGGAAGCGTTGCGGTCGTTGGCATGGTAGTAGCGGATGAGCGGCGTGTTCAGCAGGTTCTGCCCTTTCAAAAAGAGGGAGAGGCCACACTTGAACTGCTTCTCGGCACTCACGTCGAGCTGCGTGACGCCGGCGTCCCAACGGTCGTTCTCGTAGAAGCGGTCTATCACGGAGACGCGCTTGCCGGTGCGTGAGAAGGCTATCTGTCCGTCCCATCCACGCCTCGCGTCCTTGAAGAGCAACGAGCAGTTGAACACGTGTGCCGCCTGCCCGAAGAGGGGGCGCGTCTGCTCGTCGTAAACGGTATAGACGCTGCCGTTCTCGTCCGTCAATTCATGCAACTTGGAAGTGGTGATGGAAGAGTGGATGAAGGTGTAGTTGGCCTTGACGCCGAACCAACGGAAGTACTTCATCACGTCCAATTCAACGCCCCAATTGCCGGCGTCGCCGTAGTTGCCGGGCGTGTAGAAGGTCTCTTGCCCCACGGGTTGCATGCCATACTCGATAGGGTTCTTGAGCTTCTTGTAGAATAGGCACGCCATTACTTGCTCGGTGGGCTTGGGGAAGTACTCGTAGCGCAAGTCGAAGTTCTCGGCGGTGGTGTGCTTCAAGTCGGGGTTGCCGCTTTCGTTGTAGTCTTCGTTGATGATGTGGTAAGGCACAATCTCGAAGAAGCTGGGACGGTTGACGGCACGGTAATAGGAGAGACGCAGGTTGGCGTCCTTGTGTATGTTGTAGCGTATGTGCACGTCGGGCAAGAAGTCGGTGTAGCGCTGCGAGCCTTCGCCCCGGGCACCTTCGGTGGGGTAAAGCAGCGTGTAACCTTGGTCAGTGTGCTCCACGCGCAGGCCGCCCACCACTTGCCAACGCCCGCGGGTGTAGCGCAACTGTCCGTATCCGGCGCCTATCTTCTCGGTGGCGTCGTAGTTCATGGGGTCGCTCAGCGTGTAGCTGCTCAAGCGGAAGCTGATTTCATCGTAATTGTCCCAGTCTTCGCCACGGTACTGGTCGTAACGGTTCACGTCGGGCTTGCTCTCGTCGTAAGGCTGGAAGTTGTACTCGTGGTAGAAGCTGGCGCGCTTCTTGTCACGGTACATGCCGCCGGCGGTGAACTCGAGCGCGCCGCCGGCCGCTGTTTTCAATTGGTAGCTCAAGTCCAAGTAACCGGAGATGTCGTCGTCGCTGTTGTGTTCCCAACGGCGTATGGCGCCGGTGTCGTTGTTTACCCACTGTGCGGCGCCGTCAGTGTTGTTCTTCAACTGTATCTGCGCGTTGTCGGGTATATAGTTGCGCGCGCCCGCTATGTTGACGCCCCAGTTGATGCCGAGGGCGTCATGGAGAAGCAGTTTGTGCTCGCCCTTCAACGTGGAGTTGAGAATGCGTTGGTGCTGCAGGCGCAGGCGGACGATTTCGTCCTGCGTGCCCACGGCATCGCGCGTTTGCGCGTCGCGGAAGTCCATGCAGCCGTTGTACCAAGTGATTTTGTTCTGCTGGTCGATGTAGTAATCCAACTTCAAGTGGGCGCCCACGCGCGTCTGCCTTTCGGAGAAGTAACGGTTGGTGATGGATTGCACGCCGTTGTTGTCGGCGGCGCTCTCGTACATGTCGCTCACCTTCCCTTTGTTGCGGTTGGAGTAACTCAAAGCGGCCATCAGCCCCAAGTGTTCACCCAAGAAGCGGTCGCCGTAAGAGAAGCCGGCTGAAAGGTCGGGCAACGGCTTGGCCGACTTCACGCGCAGGTTCTTCATGGTGAAGTCTGTGGCGTCGGCCGGATAAGCGTCGCCATACTCTTCGTTGGGGCTCTTGCGCGCGATGTCGCCCGCGCTGAAGGATTGGAAATCGTGGTGGAGGAAGTGGAGGCTGTAGCCCGTGGAGAGGTTGGCCGTGAGCTGACGCTCGCCCGGGGCGTCTTTCATCACCATGTTCACGGCGCCGCCTATGCCGTCGCCCTCTAAATTGGCGGTGAGCGACTTGACCACTTCCAAACGGTCGAGCAACTCGGAGGGGAAGATGTCGAGCGGCACGAAGCGGTTCTTGTTGTCGGGGCTGGGTATCTTCACGCCGTTCACCAAGGTGTAGTTGTAGCGCTTGTCCATGCCCCGCAGGATGGCATACTGCCCTTCGCCGGAGCTGCTTCGTTCCATGGTGACGCCGCTCATGCGCTGTATGACGTTGGCCACGGTCAAGTCGGGCGACAACTCGATGGCTTTGGCGCTCATCACATTCACCACATTGAGCGCCTGTCTCTCGATGCCCCGCGCGCCCACTTCGGTGCGCCCGGGGTTTTGGGCGACTATGGTCACTTCGCCCAACACCAAGTTGTCGGCATCCAATGCAATGGCTATGTTGTTTTCATCCTTCTTCAAGGTGCGCTCAACGGACTTGTAACCCACGTAAGTGCATACGAGCGTGCAGGGATAACCGTCTATGGAGAGCGTAAAACTGCCGTCCAACCCCGTTACGGTTCCCCTGGCGGCGTTGTCTTTCACCACAATGGTGGCTCCGATAATCTCTTCTCCCGATTGGGAATCTTTGACCTTCCCTTTCACATTCTTGGCATCCACCGCCACGGCCGCGAGCAGCAGGGCGGCAAGCAAAGTAAAGATACATCGCGTCATGATGCTTTCTCTTACGGAATATTGTTGAAAAGGGGGAGGGCTATTTAACGCGCGTCACGGTGTAGAGTATGTTGCCGTGCTTGTCGATCATGCGCAGTTCCAACGTGCTCCCGTCGACCGACACGATGGAGAAGCCCGGCTCGGGGCTGCAGAACTGTGTTCCTTCTATGGAGTTGACACTGCGGGAAAGGGCGCCGGCCGAGTTGGTGATGTAGTCGGTGTCGCTTCCCGGCACGCGCACGTGCTGGAAGTTGTGGATGTGTCCGTTGATGTACATATCTACTTTGTGCTTGCGCAGGATGGGGTCGAGCCGCGACTGCATGTCGGCGCGCTCGCTTTCAGTCTTGGGCGTCTCGGCATAGACGGGATGGTGTCCCGCCACGATAATCCAGTCTTCCTTGGCCACGGTGAGCACGGAGTCAACCCATGCAAGTTGTTGCCGGTAATCTTGCTTGCAGGCGTCGGGGTAAGTGTCGCTTTCCTCACGGTATCTGTCAATCAGGGGAGCGGTGTCTACCCACACAACGCGCAAGGTGGCACCCTCAGCGTCGAAAACCTTGGTGTAATAGCGGGCCGGCATGCACCAACGGCGGCTCACGCGGGTGTAGTCCAATACGGCCTGCGTGTTGCCCCGGTATTCATGGTTGCCCAACAAGGGGAACCAGTCAATCATCAGCTCGGGATGGGAGTATATGAGTTCGTAGTTGGTCATCCACAACGGGTCGTCCACGCTGCGCACGCCGCCGAAATGGTGCACGTCGCCGGTGGCAAGGACGAACTCTGGCGATACTTCTTCGGCCATCTCGCCCATCAATTCGGCAATGGGCTTCTGGTCGTAGTATCCGTTGCGCCCCAAGTCGTTGGCTACATAGAAATTGAACTTGCCGGCGAATACCGAATAATCGGTGGTTTGGGCCATGGCCGCGCCACTGATTAAGAACACGAATAACAGAAATGCTTTCTTCATTTTCATAACTTTGTCATCTTTTTGAATTCGATGCAAAGCTATCGGCATCAAGTTACATTGGTGTTACTGAAAATTGAAAAGCAAGTTACATTTTCGTCTCAAACTTGTTACAAATGAGAGGTGCGGCACAGCGGCATGACAAGGCGGCCGCCGTGTGCATGCGGCGAGGACAAAGAAGGGGCTTTATCCCTCTTCCGTGAGCAAACTCTCCAACTGCTCGGCGTTGAGCCGCAAGTGGAACTCGCCTTTATAAGCCACGGAGATGGCCCCCGTCTCTTCAGAAACAATAATGGCCAACGCGTCAGAAGCTTGGGAGATGCCCATGGCGGCGCGGTGGCGTAATCCCAACGCTTTGGGAATGTCGAGGTTGTGGGAGACGGGCAAGATGCAACCCGCCGCTTTGATGCGCATCTGGCTGATGACCATGGCCCCGTCGTGCAGCGGACTGTTCTTGAAGAAGATGTTCTCGATGAGCCGCTGGTTGATGTTGGCGTCGATGACGTCGCCCGTGCGCACCACATCGTCCAAGGGCATGTTGCGCTCGATGACTATCAAGGCACCCACCTTCTGCTTGCCCATGCTCATGCAAGCCATGACGAGCGGCATGATTTCCGTGTGACTCATGCGCTCCTTCTTCTTGCCGGTGAGAAACTGCACCAACGCCACCGCATGGTGCGAGCCAAGCGTGAGCAAGAAGCGGCGTATCTCCTCCTGAAAGATGATGATGAGCGCCAGTACGCCCACGCTGACCAATTTGTCGAAGATAGAGCCAAGCAACTTCATCTCCAAGACCTGCGTCACCACCAACCATAGCAAGATGAATATCAAGATACCGACAAACGCACGGATAGAGCCGGAGACCTTCATGAGCTTGTACACGTAGTACAGCAGGAAAGCCACCAACAAGATGTCTATGAAATCTTTTATGCCAAAATCAAAAAACACGGTTCTATTGTCAAGTTATACCTTATATATACCGGCGTCAACAGCCATGAGCCGACGGTTGAAGCCGTTCATTTTATTGTCAAGTTACACCTTATATATATATAGCCACCGGTCCGTGCAGGCCGGCAGGCAAAGCCTTCAACCTGCACCCGGCAAAGCCTATAAAGCGGCACTCTCACGCATGGCCGACACAATGCTTACCGCCTCGACCGCCTCGCGCACGTCGTGCACGCGCAAGATGTCGGCCCCCTTCATGAGCGCGATAGCGTGGAGTGCCGTGGTGCCGTTGAGCGTCTCGCGGGGCGACGAACCAAGCAGACGGTACACCATGGACTTGCGCGACACACCTACCAATAAAGGCAGCTCGAAGAGACGGAACTCCTCCAAGTGAGCCATGAGCGTGTAGTTGTGCTGCAACGTCTTGCCAAAGCCGAAGCCCGGATCAAGAATGATGTCCTTCACACCCAATTCACGAAGCGCGGCCACCTTGCGGGCAAAGTATTGGAACACCTCTGCAAGCAAGTTGTCGTAATGCGGGGCGGCCTGCATGTCCTTGGGCGTGCCCTGCAGGTGCATCACGATGTATGGCACGCCAAGCCGCGCCACCGTAGGAAACATATCCGCGTCCATGGCGCCGGCTGAGATGTCGTTGACAATGGCCACGCCATACTCTTCCACACACATACGCGCCACGTCGGCACGGAACGTATCTACCGAAACCACCGCGCCGGGCGCCACCTTGTTTATTGTCTGCAAACCAAGCCGCAAACGCCGCATCTCCTCCCCTGCAGACACATCGTCGGCACCCGGCCGCGATGAGTAAGCGCCGATGTCGATAATGGCGGCGCCTTGCGACACTATCTCACTGACGCGCGCCGCAATGGCCTCCTCGCCCTGCTTGCGGCTGTCGGCATAAAAAGAGTCGGGCGTCACGTTCAGAATACCCATCACGCAAGGCGTGGAGAGGTCCAAGAGCGTGCCGTTCACATTGAGCGTGCGGCTGTAAGACACGGAGGCAGGGGAGGTGGCAGTCATTGCATCATCAATCATTAATTAACCGCCTCAAAAGTACGAAAAAAACAGTTGGCTTCCTTACATTGCAGGGGAAAATAAACATAACTTTGCAAGGGAAGGCAACTTGTTAGAGCGCGGAGCCAACCTTTTTTCTTCACGACAAGCATCCGCAATCCACCATTTATCACTATCTTTGTAGACAAGAAAACAGCGTCTTGCGGAGTAGTCATTCTGCTTGCCTTCCGGGGGTTCTGTCAATGTCAAGCCTGCTGACAGGGACGCCGCTTCTTTCTAATCTACTTAAAGAAAACGTCGCATGGATATAACCGCCCTTTACCAAGTGTTCCAAGCGTGCGGCGGCGTGACAACCGACAGCCGCCACACCCCCCAAGGCTCCCTCTTCGTGGCGTTGAAGGGAAGCAATTTCAACGGCAACGCCTTCGCAGCCGCGGCTTTGGAGAAGGGCTGCCGCTATGCCGTTGTAGACGAAGCCGGGTACATGCCCGAAGGCGACAAGCGCTACTTGTTGGTGGACAACTGCCTCGAAGCGCTCCAAGCGTTGGCACGCCACCACCGGCGCACGATGGGCACCCGCCTGCTGGCCATTACCGGCACCAACGGCAAGACCACTACCAAAGAGTTGGTGGCCGCCGTGCTGTCGCAATCGCTGCACATTCTCTACACGCAAGGCAACTTGAACAACGCCATCGGCGTGCCCTTGACGCTGCTCGGCCTCAAGAAGGAGCATGAGATAGGCGTGATTGAAATGGGTGCCAGCCACCCCGGCGACATACGCGAATTGGTGGAGATTGCCGAACCCGACTACGGACTCATCACCAACGTGGGCAAGGCACATCTGCAAGGCTTCGGCTCGTTTGAAGGCGTGGTGCGCACCAAAGGCGAGCTGTATGACTTCCTGCGCGGGCGCAAGGACGCCGCCATATTTATCCACGATGACGACGCTTGCTTGAAGCAGATGGCACACGGACTGCGCCGGGTGCCTTACGGCACTGCCGAAGGACTGTACGTACACGGCCGGGTGACGGGCAACTCTCCTTTTTTATCTTTCGACTGGCAGACGGAGAGCGACGTGACGATGCACCACGTGGAGACCAAGCTCATCGGCGAATACAACTTTCCCAACGCCTTGGCCGCCGTTGCCGTGGGGCGCTACTTCGGCATCGCGGCCGACAAGATAGACAGCGCCATCGCCGCCTACCGTCCGCAGAACAACCGCTCGCAGCTGAAACAGACAGCCGACAACACCCTGATTATCGACGCCTACAACGCCAACCCCACCAGTATGCGGGCGGCACTCAACCACTTCCACCTAATGCAAGCCCCGCACAAGATGGTGATATTGGGCGACATGCGTGAATTGGGCGGAGAGAGTGCCCGGGAACACCAAGCCATTGTGGAATTGGTGGAAAGCTTCGGCTTCGAGAGGGTGTGGCTTGTGGGTGGCGAGTTCGCCGCCGCGCGCCATCCCTATGCCGTCTTTGCCGACGCCAAAGTGCTCGCCGCCGCGTTGCAACAGCACAAGCCCCACGGCATGACCGTCTTGCTGAAAGGCTCCAACAGCGTGCAGTTAAGCTCGGTGGTGGATTATCTGTAAGCAGGCAACTTTTATGATAGCGGTTGCTTTTTGCGCCCCACAAAGGGCCTTAGGATGAAATAGCCGATGAGCGAAGCCAACACCGCCCCGGCACTGCTGGCCACGAAGTCCCACCAATCGCCGCCACGGTAGGTGGTACAGCGGGCTTGCAGTATCTCCACCAATCCGCTGAAAAGCACCGGGCACAAGAGCGCGCCTATCCATGCGTGCCACAAGGGTACTTGCCTTTTGCGGTGCGCGCGCAGGAACTCCCACCACAACATGCCCGACATGCCCAAGTACATGAGCACATGCACCAACTTGTCAAAGCCTTTCACGGCATCTAATTCGGTCTTGGGCGGCTTGAAGAACGAAAGGTATATCACCACCACGATGACCACGAGCGACACGGGGTATTTCCTTATATAATTGGTCATTCCTACAATTTCTTGCATAGATTGCGCAAAAGTAACTAACATTTTCCTATATTTGTCGCTTTAAAAGCAAATTATAACGTATTCAAAGAATAATTGGGCGCATTATGACAAGAAACGAAAGGGCGAACTTCGGCAGTAAAATGGGTGCCATACTCGCTTCGGCAGGCTCGGCCGTGGGCTTGGGCAACATCTGGCGTTTCCCTTACGAGACGGGTGCCCACGGCGGTG
>JAJPYW010000121.1 GCA_021204715.1 Prevotellaceae bacterium | reverse complement strand
TCATAATGCTTATTAAGTTTTGTGCAAATTTACGGTATAATTTTAATTACTGAAATAAATCCCGTAAATTTGTCACCCATTCCAAAGGGATGACAAGAGCAACTATGTCGACGATACTACACATTGAAACCGCCACCACCGTGTGCTCCGTGGCCTTGAGCGGGGAGGGACAGAACGTGCTGGAGCGGGTGGAAAAGAAGCCCTGCTCGCATGCCGTGGCCCTTGGTGTGTTCGTCGAGGAAGCCCTCTCGTTTGCCAAAAGCCACTTGATGACGGTGGACGCGGTGGCCGTGAGCTGCGGGCCGGGTTCCTATACAGGGCTGCGCATCGGCGTGTCCATGGCCAAGGGCGTGTGCTACGGAAGCGGCGCGAAACTCATCGCCCTGCCCACGCTTAAAGTGCTGTCGGTGCCCGTGCTGCTCTACCACGACGAGCTGCCCGAAGAGGCGCTGCTGTGCCCCATGATAGACGCTCGGCGCATGGAAGTGTACGCCGCCATCTACGACCGCGCCTTGCACACGGTGCGCGGCACGGCCGCCGACATTGTGGACGAAAACACGTACAAGGCTTACTTGGACGAGCACCCTGTCTACTTCTTCGGCGACGGCGCGGCCAAGTGCAAAGAGAAGATAACGCACCCCAACGCCCGCTTCCTTGACGGCGTCATCCCCTTGGCAAGCATGATGTTCCCCTTGGCCGATAAAGCCATGGCCGAACAGCGTTTCGAGGACGTGGCCTACTTCGAGCCCTTCTACTTGAAAGAGTTCGTGGCGGGCAAGCCCAAGAAACCCTTTTAACGGCAGGAGGCCGCAAGCGCGGCGACGCCGCATAACTTGTAAACTTGTAGAAAGAGATACGATTGGTAAACACAAACCCGGAAATACACGACGTAACGATGCAATATAACACACAACAAAAAAGGCTGCCCCTGCCCGAATACGGCCGCAGCATACAGAACATGGTAGACTACGCGCTCACCATTCAAGACCGCGCCGAGCGGCAACGCTGTGCGGGCACTATTATCGGCATCATGGGAAATATGTTCCCCCACCTGCGCGACGTGCCCGACTTCAAGCACAAGCTGTGGGACCACTTGGCCATCATGTCGGGCTTCAAGCTCGACATAGACTATCCTTACGAAATCATCCGCAAGGACAACTTGGACACGCGCCCCGACAAGATTCCCTATCCAAGTACCAAGATACGCTACCGCCACTACGGACGCACCATGGAGGTGCTCATCAAGGAGGCGGCCGAGATGCCCGAAGGCGAAGAGAAACAGCAACTCGTGGCGCTTATCTGCAACCATTTGCGCAAGGACTACATCGTTTGGAACAAGGAGGGTGTGGACGACGCCAAGATTGCCGACGACCTTGAAGAGCTGTCAGGGGGAAAACTGCACTTGACCGACGACATCTACCGCCTTATGCAGCGACGCATGGAGATGTACTGCCGTCCGGCCAAGGGAAACAACCAGAACCGCTATATGAACCAAGGCGGCAAGACGGGCAAGAACAACCGCCGGAAGTATTAACTACACAGCACGCAACCCATGGCATCGTTTGTAATCGAAGGCGGCCGTTCCCTTAAAGGCGACATCTATCCCCAAGGGGCGAAGAACGAGGTGTTGGAGATACTCTGCGCCACATTGCTCACGGCCGACGCGGTGACGGTGCACAACGTGCCCGACATCTTGGACGTGCACAACCTGCTGCAACTCTTGCGCGAGATGGGCGCGCGTGTGGAAGCCTTGGGAAAGGGCTCGTGGCGCATACAGGCCGACAAAGTAGATTTCGCTTACTTGGAAAGCGACACCTTCCTTGAACACTGTGCCGCCTTGCGCGGGTCGGTGATGCTCATGGGGCCTTTGACGGCGCGTTTCGGCAAAGCCGTCATATCCAAGCCGGGCGGTGACAAGATAGGACGGCGCCGGCTCGACACCCACTTTGCGGGCATACAGCGCTTGGGGGCCCGCCTTACTTACAACCACGCGCGAGAGAGCTACGAGATGCGCGCGGGCCGGCTGCAAGGCGCGTACATGCTGCTTGAAGAGGCTTCGGTGACGGGCACGGCCAACATCGTGATGGCCGCTACGCTCGCCAAGGGACGCACCACCATCTACAACGCCGCCTGCGAGCCTTACGTGCAGCAACTGTGCCGCATGCTGTGCCGCATGGGTGCCCGCATCACGGGCATCGCTTCCAACTTGCTCACGATAGAGGGCGTGGAAGCGCTGCACGGCACCGAGCACACCATTCTGCCCGACATGATTGAAGTGGGCAGCTTCATAGGCATGGCCGCCATGACACAGAGCGAGATCACCATCAAGCACGCCTCCTACGAACACTTGGGCATCATCCCCGAGAGCTTCCGCCGCTTGGGTATCCACTTGGAACAGCGGGGCGGTGACATCTACGTGCCGGCGCAGGAGAGCTACCGCATCGACTCCTTCCTCGACGGCTCTATCATGACCATTGCCGACGCGCCGTGGCCGGGACTCACGCCCGACTTGCTCAGCGTGATGCTCGTGGTGGCCACGCAAGCCAAAGGGAGCGTGCTCATCCACCAGAAGATGTTTGAAAGCCGCCTCTTCTTCGTGGATAAATTGATAGACATGGGCGCGCAGATTATTCTATGCGACCCGCACCGCGCCGTGGTCATAGGCCACGACAGGGCGTTCAAGCTGCGGGGCGGCAACATGACATCGCCCGACATACGCGCCGGCATCGCCCTGCTGATAGCCGCCTTGAGCGCCGAGGGCACCAGCCGCATACACAACATAGAGCAGATTGACCGCGGCTACCAGAACATCGAAGAGAGGTTGAACGCGTTGGGGGCAAGCATCAAGCGGATATGATAAGAGAAGAAGAGGTATATAGAATAGGTATGTTGGGCAAGCCCCACGGCACCAAAGGCGAACTCACGTTCACCTTTACCGACAATGTGTTCTCACGCATGGAGGTGGCCTACGTCATCTGCTCCATGGAGGGCATATTGGTGCCGTTCTTCTTGGAGAGCCACCGCCTGCGCCCGCACGCCTCGGCCTTGGTGAAGTTCGAAGGGGTGGACACGCTCGAGCGGGCGCGCGAGTTCACGGGCAAGGCGGTCTTCTTTCCGCTCAAATACGCCCCGCAAGAGCGGCGGGAAGCGGCCGATTGGAACTTGTTCGACGACTTCACCATGGAGGATGTGCAATATGGGCCGCTTGGCAAGATAACGGCCGTGGACACCACTACCGCCAACACGCTCTTCGTGGTGGACCGCCATGGAGAAGAGCTCTTGGTGCCCGCCTGCGGGGAATTTATCGTGGAGATAGACCGGGCAGGGAAGCGCGTCACCGTGCGGCTGCCCGAAGGATTGGTGAACCTTGACAACGCCGAGGAGGTATAAGAGATGGCAAAGAAAAAGAAGCGGAAAGCATTCTGGAGCAACATCAAGTTCAAGTACCGGTTGACGCTCACCAACGAGAACACGTTGGAAGATATACTCACCCTGCACGTGTCCAAGCTGAACGGCTTTTCGGTGCTGCTCTTCTTCTGCATCGCCCTCTTCTTGGTGGCTTCGCTGATAGTGGCCTTCACCCCCTTGCGCAACTACCTGCCCGGCTACATGAACAGCGAGCTGCGCACCCAAGTGGTGGAGAACGCCCTCAGGGTGGACTCGCTGCAGCAGCAGCTTGAACGGCAGAATCTCTACATCATGAACATACAGGACATCTTCCGGGGAGACATCAAGACGGACACCGTGCAGTCCATCGACTCGCTGACCGTCATCCGTGAGGATTCCTTGATGGAACGCACCGAGCGCGAGACGGCTTTCCGCAAGCAGTACGAAGAGAATGAAAGGTTCAACCTCACCACGTTGGCCGCCCGTTCGGAAGGAGAAGGGCTCATCTTCTACCGCCCCACACGGGGCATGGTGTCCGCGCCTTTCAACGCCGAGCGGCGGCACTACGGCACGGATATCGCCGCGGGCTTGGGCGAGAGCGTACTTGCCACACTCGACGGTACCGTGGTGTTGAGTGCCTACACCGCCGAGACGGGCTACATTATCCAGATTCAGCACAGCCAAGATTTCATATCGGTGTACAAGCATTGCGGCTCGCTCTTGAAACGGGAGGGGGAGAGCGTGAAAGGGGGCGACGCCATCGCCTTGGTGGGCAACACGGGGCAGCTGAGCACCGGACCGCACCTGCACTTCGAGCTGTGGCACAAAGGGCGCGCGGTGAATCCCGAATTGTATGTGGTCTTTTAAACGCGCGCAGGCCAAGGACTGACATGATAAAGCATAGAAGATGAAGAAACAAATCGCCATATTGGGTTCTACCGGTTCCATAGGGACGCAGGCGCTGCAAGTCATCGGCGAGCATCCCGACCTGTATGAAGCCGCGCTGCTCACCGCCCACCACAACGTGGAGAAGTTAGCCGCGCAAGCCCGCCGGTTCTTGCCCGAAGCGGTGGTCATTACCGACGAGTCGAAATACACGGCGTTGAAAGCGGCCTTGCAGGACGTGCCTGTCAAGGTATATGCCGGCATGGAGACGCTCTGCCAATTGGTGGCCGCGCCCGCTATCGACATGGTGCTTGCGGCCATGGTGGGCTATGCCGGACTGAAACCCACGATGAACGCCATCCGCGCCCGCAAGACCATCGCCTTGGCCAACAAGGAGACGCTCGTGGTGGCCGGCGAGCTGGTAGGCGAGCTGGCGCGCGTCAACCGCACGCCCATCCTGCCGGTGGATTCAGAGCACTCGGCCATCTTCCAGTGCTTGGCCGGCGAGCAGGGCAACCCCATAGAGAAGGTGATACTCACCGCTTCGGGCGGGCCCTTCCGCACCTGTTCTTTGGAACAACTCGCCACCGTCACCAAGGCGCAAGCGTTGAAGCATCCCAACTGGGCGATGGGCGCCAAAGTGACCGTCGACTCGGCCAGCATGATGAACAAGGGATTCGAGATTATCGAGGCCAAATGGCTTTTCGGCGTGCGCCCCGACCAGATAGAGGTGGTGGTGCACCCGCAATCGGTCATCCACTCGATGGTGCAGTTTGAAGACGGCGCCGTCAAAGCGCAACTTGGCATGCCCGACATGCGGCTGCCCATTCAGTACGCCTTCTCCTACCCTGCCCGCGTGCGCGCCTCTTTTCCCCGGTTGGACTTCCGGCAGTGCACGCAGCTCACTTTCGAGCAGCCCGACACGCGCCGTTTCCGCAACCTCGCCCTCGCTTACGAGGCGCTGCACCGGGGCGGCAACATGCCCTGCATCGTGAACGCCGCCAACGAAGTGGCCGTGGCCGCCTTCCTGCGCGATGAATTGTCGTTCCTCGGCATGAGCGACGTGATAGCCGGGTGCATGGCACGCGTGGGCTTCGTGGCCAAGCCTGCTTACGAGGATTATGTGGAGACCGACGCCGAGACACGGCGCGTGGCCTGCGGGCTGCTTGGACGGCATGCATGAAAGGAAAAGGCTTAAGGCATGGAAAAGCAAGTGATAGAGATTATATCGACACGCTTTAAAGATTATATTGAAACGCTAAAACAGAGAGACGGCAACCGATAAGGATCATACATCAACCGATAATATAATAAGGAAAGATAAATAGATGGAAACATTTCTGATACGCGCCCTGCAACTCATCATGAGCATCTCCTTGCTCGTTATCATCCACGAGGGAGGACACTTCCTCTTCGCCCGCCTCTTCAAGGTGCGGGTGGAGAAGTTCTGCCTCTTCTTCGACCCTTGGTTCACGCTGTTCAAGTTCAAGCCGAAAAACAGCGAGACGCAGTATGGCATAGGGTGGTTGCCCTTGGGCGGATATGTGAAGATAGCCGGCATGATCGACGAGTCGATGGATACCGAGCAGATGAAACAGCCCGAGAAGCCTTGGGAGTTCCGCTCTAAACCCGCTTGGCAACGCCTCTTCATCATGATAGGCGGCGTGCTTTTCAACTTCCTTTTGGCACTGTTCATCTACTCCATGATTCTCTTCGCTTGGGGCGACGAGTACGTGCCCGTGCGGCAAGTGCCTTTAGGCATGGACTTCAACGAAACGGCCAAGGCGGCGGGCTTCCAAGACGGCGACGTGTTGCTGTCGGCCGATGGCGTGCCTTTCGAGCGTATGGGCACCGACCTGTTGACGAGCATTGTCGACGCGCGCCAAGTCACCGTGCTGCGCCGTGGCCGTGAAGCCTCCGTCTACATCCCCGAAAGAATGATGGACCGGCTGCTTGCCGACAGCGTGCGCTTCGCCACCTTCCGCTTCCCATTTGTAATAGACAGCGTGCTTCCCGGACACCCCGCGGCATTGGCCGGCTTGCAGCCGGGCGACAGCATCACCCATTTGGACGGGCGTGCCATCGCCTACTTCGACTTCAAGCAAGAGATGATGCGGCGAAGCGAGGCCGGGGCAAGTGCGGCAACTGCTGCAACGGCCGATTCGACCGCCTTTGCCAACCCGCACCTCATTGCCTTGACCTACATGAGGAACGGCACTACCCACACCGTAAGCCTCGCCACCGACTCCCTCTTCCAAATAGGCGTGCTGCCTGTCATGGAGACCGAGCGGCTGCTGCCTGTAGTGAAGAAGAGCTACAGTTTCTTCGCCTCTATCCCGGCAGGCGTCACCTTGGGCGTGAACACGCTTAAAGGCTACGTGAACCAGTTGAAATACGTCTTCTCCAAAGAGGGGGCCAAGCAGCTCGGCGGCTTCGGCACCATAGGCAGCATCTTCCCCGCCACTTGGGACTGGCACCAGTTCTGGTACATGACGGCCTTCCTTTCCATCATCTTGGCCGTGATGAACATCCTGCCTATCCCCGCCTTGGACGGAGGACACGTGCTCTTCTTGATCTACGAGATAGTGGCCCGCCGCAAGCCCGGCGACAAGTTCATGGAGCGCGCCCAAATCGTGGGCATGTCCCTGCTCTTCGCCTTGCTCATCTGGGCCAACTTGAACGACATCATCCGCTTCCTGTTCTGAATCCGCTTCGGGTTGCTTCCGGACAAATTGCTTGGAATATAAGTACAGTGAGAGTCCAAGAAAGAGAGTGTGGGGAAAGCCGCTCTTCACGGTGAAGGATGTTGGATGAAAAGAGCAGGATTGGCGGAACATGGCAACAGCCATAGGGTGATGTAGTGTATCATATCAATATTTTTTATTTTACCACAATGCACACTGAACGGACTAACGGTAATAAGTTGAATGTAGCTCGCGGGCGGCGTACACTGTCTCATTTTGTCCAAAACCCGAACGCCATTGTTCATTATCGACATTCACCGCTTTATTTCGTGCTTTTCCACGCTGTATCCAGAAGATTCTCCCTACTTTTGCGGGCTCTTAAAACACCGCATTGAAGAAAGAAAAGATGAGGAAGCGCACATTACTGCTGATATTGGGTAACTTGACGGCGTTCGGACCGTTTGTTACCGATTTCTATTTGGCTTGCTTGCCGCGTATGACGCTGTATTTCGCCGCGTCACCCTCGGTGATACAGACCAGCTTGACGGCGGGCATGTGGGGATTGGCGGCAGGGCAGCTGTTTGTGGGACCTGTTTCAGACAAGTTCGGACGCAAGTGGCCGCTCATTGCCTGCTTGGTGCTCTTTGTGCTTTCTACCGCGGGATGCATGCTCTCCAATGACATCCGGCCGTTCATTTTCTTCAGGTTGCTGCAAGGGTTGACGGGTGCTGGCGGGTTGGTCATCTCCAAAGCGATATTGGCCGACAAGTTCACGGCAGCCGAGCTGGCGCGCTGTTTCGCATTGCTGGCCGCTGTGCAGGGAGCGGCTCCCATCGCGGCGCCGTTGCTGGGCGGGCTGGCTTTCAGCCTTACTTCGTGGCAGGGGACGTTTGCGGTATTGGGCATCTGGGGCGTGCTGTTGACGTGGATGTGCCTACATCTGCAGGAGTCGTTGCGTAAAGAACAAAGGTTGACAATGCCGGTGTGGAAATCGTTTGCTTCATACCTGCCCGTGTTGCGCAACGCGCGTTACATGACAGCCAACTTGCTGCAGGGATTTGCAGGGGCGGCGTTAATGGCCTACGTATCGGCCTCTCCTTTCATATTCCAACAACACTTTTCACTTACGCCGTTGCAGTACAGTGGCTGCTTTGCCTGCAATGCATTAGGATTGGTATTAGGCAGCGCGGTGGTGATGCGCTCCACGGACTTGCACCGGGCCATGGCCGTGGGTACGTTTGGACTGCTTGCGGCGGGTGTACTCATGTCCACCGCACTCTTGGCAGGGTGGCCTTTCTTGCTTTTCGAAGTACCGGTCTTCTGTTTGCTCTTTTGCGTGGGAATACTTACTCCGGTAACCATGACCTTGGCGGTGAATGTCGTACACGAGCACAAAGGGGTGGCGTCGGCCTTGTTGGGGGCTACACCTTATATATTAGGGGGCGTAGTGGCACCGCTCACCGGCATGGGAGACATGGTGCATCCGTTGGTGGCCCTCATTTTGCTCACGGTAGTTGCCGGCGCATTGCTTTGGGCCGTTTCAAGAAGATTGGAACGGAGATAAAAGGATGTTACAGCTATGGGGGAAAACCTGTCGTAGGTAGAAAGAATCATGCTTGCATGACAGGTGGGACGCCGTTCACGTTTCTCTTTTGCCGCAGGTAAAGGTCTACCGACACGATGGCAAGGAGTGTCGCCACCGTGCAGATAAGGGAGCCTTCAAAGCCGAAGAAACCGCCGGTAAGCAGGTCGCCCTTCATGGGCTGCAAGGTGAAGAGGGTGGTGCCGAAATCCGCACCGCTCACTTCAAAGCCCAAGACAGGGCCTTGGAGCCAGTTCCAGAAAAGGTGCAGGCCGATGGCGAACCACAGGTTGCGGGTGTATGTGTAGGCCACACCAAGCAGACAACCGGCCAAGAAGATGTTCAGCAGGGGCAGCAAGCCGATGTGGGGGTTCATGAGGTGCATCAAGGCGAAAAGGGCGGCGCTAATGCAGAGGGCGGTGTAGCGGGGCACGCCGGCATGGAGCAGGCGGCCTAATAGGTAGCCGCGCACAGCCACCTCTTCGGCAATGGCCACGAGCGACATCAAAAGCAAGGAGAGGCAAAGAGAGACGGCATCGGCATGGACGGCCGTCACCTTGACGACACCTGTGAGCAAGACCGCCGTGAAGCCCGCAAGGTAAAGCAGCAGGGCGGTGAAAGCGCCGCCAAGAAAGTCACCGACACGTCCTTGCAGGGAGAGGCCTAAGACTGAGAAAGGCCGGCATCCGTCGTATTTTAAAAGCAGCCAAGCAGGAAGCAGGGCCCCTACGAGCATGCATGCCCGCTGCAGCAGGGAAGTCAAGAGCGGACCGTATGCAAGGGTTTGCAACGGCCGGAAGAGCGGTGCCAAGGGCAGGGCAAGCAGAGCCGAAAGCAACAGCATCGCCAGCAGGTATAGGAGAATCCTAAAAGACAGATTGAGGAAGGTCTTCATGGAAGGTAGCTTGGATGAATGTTAATCGTTGGGCAAAAGTACCTATAATTCTTAAAATGTAGCCAGGGTTCGTTTGAAAAGGTGTACTTTTGCGAGAACATTATCCGGTGAAGCTGCAAGTTGACGCAAGCTACAGGTGCCTCAAGCAGGGATAAAGCCCAAGTGGTACAGGTACTTCAAATGATGCGAAGCTATAAGCGGCGCAAACGCTGCAAGCGATGCAACTTCCTCAAGCTGCGCAAACGCTGCAAGCGGTACGGTAACGGAGAACGCCGGATGAAACTCGACGGTTATGCAGATGAAACTCTTGTTTGTAGTCTTGGGACTGACGGTGTGCTGCTGCGTATGGGCTCAACAACCTGCACGCAAAAGGACAACCCGTAAGGTGTATGTCCCCCGTCCGGGCACGCTCTCGGAAATGCTGACACGGGACGAGGCCGACCGGGTGACCACCCTCTACTTGCAAGGGAAACTGAACGCGGTTGACTTCCAATGCTTGCGCGACAGTTTCAAAAACCTCAGGGTGCTTGACATATCGACCGCCTCCATCAGTTCCTACGTGGGCAAGGGCGGCCCAATGGCAGACCGCTTCACCATATACCACGCCAACTGCATCCCGCCCTACGCCTTCTGCAAGCAGGTGGACGATTCAACGTTTGTGGGCAAGACTTCATTGGTAAGGGTAATTCTGTCGGACAAGACAAAGAACATCTG
>JAJPYW010000177.1 GCA_021204715.1 Prevotellaceae bacterium | reverse complement strand
CTACCTCTTGCAAGGATTTCGGATGCCTTTCTCGATACATCTCTTCCTAAGAGAAGGATTCACACAAAATTTATGTATTATATGGCTGAATATTATGTAGTTGTAATTTATCTAAAAATGATTTTGCTAAACAAATGTCACGCAAGTTTAGCAAAAATGAGGAGATGTTTAGCAAAAAATGAGGGGGTTGACAAGGAAGAAATCGGAGGGTTTTGCAGGGGTATAATGGCTTCACGGGGCTTAAAAAGGGAAATATACGGTGCTTGAAAAAGGGACTTTCCATGGCTTGAAAAAGGGGAATTTTGGGGTAATTGAAGGAGGATGGAAAAAACGGGAGATAAGAGGGGGAGTGTGTGTTTTTCTTGGGGGAATGGGTTATATAAGTTTTGGATTGTCTATCTTTGTGGGCGAATGTGATAAAAATAAAACAGGAGGGAAGGATGGATATAAGAAGAATGAAAGGATGGTTGTTTGCGGCCGCGGCTTTGTGTTGCGCTTGCTCGCCCAAAGGGGGAGCGACGGCGCAAAATGAGGTGCAAGGCACGGAACAGGCCGAAGAGCGGCAGGTGGAAGGAATGGAGATGATGGAGCTGCCGCTGCCGGCGTTGCCCGAGGGAATGACGGACACGCATGAAAGGGCTGCCTACATTATGGAGCATTTTTGGGACGGGATGGATTTTGCCGACACGCTTCGCAGCCACAACCAAATGTTTATGGAGGGGAACTTCGTGAACTTTCTATCGCTGTTTCCGCATGCATTAGAAGAGGCACTGCCCCACCCTGTGGACGACTTGCTGGCACGGGCGGCGACCGACATGACGGCTTTCCACTTGTTGACGGGGATAGCAGAGAAGTATTTGGCGGAGCCGAACTCACCCATGCGGAACGAGACGTACTATATTCTCTTCTTGGAGGGGACACTCAAGGTGGCGGACTTGCCCGAAGCGGAAAGGATACGCCCGGCCATGCAGCTTAAGACAGCAAAGAAGAACCGGCCGGGGACAAAGGCGACGGACTTTACTTACACGACACGGGAAGGAAAGCGGCAGACGCTGTATGGCACCTCGTCGGGCGAAGGGGTGTTGCTGCTCGTTTTCTATGACCCTGAATGTAGTCATTGCAACGAGATACTGCGGCAGCTCAGTGCGAGCTTGTTGTTGCAAGAGTTGCTCGACGAAGGGGAGCTCACGGTGCTGGCCGTCTACACGGAAGGAAAGCGGGATGTGTGGAAAGAGCGATACGGCGAGCTACCCGACAAATGGATTGTGGGGATAGACGAGTCGAGCATAGTGGACAAGGAACTGTATGACTTGCCGGCCATGCCTATTATGTATCTGCTTGACAAGGGGAAGACGGTATTGTTGAAAGATCCGGATCAGAATATGTTGGAAGGGTATCTGGCGCAATAAGAGTGAAGGATCCATCACCTTTAAGAAAGTAAAGCTCGATAGAATATAAAGATTGCCCTTGTTACAACTACTTGCAGCAAGGGCAATCGAGTTACTATGCCTGTTTTGACACGAGTTCTTATTTTATATTGCAGAACAGAATCGTTTCTTCTGTTATTATGCAAAACCGTCCGCTACTTAATGTTCATCCGCACCTTTTCCAAATAGGCTTTCAGCCCTTCAGCGTCTTTCTTCTGGATAATCTCCAAGAGTTTCTTCAGCTCCAAGCGGATGTTCTCTACCTGCGCGGGGGTACGGGGGTTGAAGAGGATCTCCTGTAGCAGGTACTCGTCTTCGCTGAGCAGGCCTTTGGCTATGGCCAAATGCTTCTTGAAGGTGGTGCCCGGCGCCTCTTGGTGCTTCATGACAGCGGAGAAGACAAGGGTGGAGACGAAGGGGATGGAGAGGGAGTAGGCCACCGTCTGGTCGTGCTCTTCAAAGGTGTACTCGAAGATATTGAGCTTGAGAGACTGGTAAAGGTCTTTGAAGAAGATCTTTCCCAAGTGGTCGCCTTCGCTGATGATGATGGCACTCTCGCTGCTAAGGTTGCTCAGGCTGGCGAAAGTAGGACCGAACATGGGGTGCGTGGAGACGTAGTAGCGGAAGCCGCAGGTCTCGTAGAAGCGCTTCAAGCCGGTCTTCACCGAGGCGATGTCGCTGATAATGCAGTCAGATGGAAGAACGGGCAGCACTTGCTTGAAGGCTTCGATGGTGTACTTCACCGTGACGGCGTTGATGACCAGCTCGGGGACGAACTCCTTGATTTCGTCCAAGGTGGTGAAACGGTAGGTGTTGTAGACGAAACGCAACTGCTGCGGGTTGGTGTCGTAAACGGCCGTTTCGTGCTTGAAACTCAAGACGTCTGTAAAGAAGGAGCCCATCTTGCCGGCTCCAAGTATCAATATACGCATGTTACTTGTTGATTATTTCCATCTGTTGCCTGACACTCTCTTCGTGTATGGCTTCGAACACTTTCTTTAAGAACTCGGGATGCATGCCGCACAGGATGCCTTGCGAGCCGCGCTTGTCGAGAATCTCGTTGTAACGGTCGGTCTGCAGGATGGTCATGTCGTGCTCCTTCTTGTAGGTGCCGATTTCACGGGAGATGCGCATGCGCTTGGAGAGCTCTTGGATGATGTTGTCGTCACATTCGTCGATTTGCTTGCGCAAGGCGCTAAGGTTTTCGGTGCTCTGCTTCTCCTTGCGGATGACAAGCAGGCTGAGGATGTAGTCGAGCACATCGGGGGTGACTTGCTGGGAGGCGTCGCTCCAAGCGCAGTCGGGGTTGCAGTGGCTCTCGATGATGAGCCCGTTGAAGCCTAAGTCCATGGCCTGCTGGCAGAGCGGGGCGATGAGTTCGCGCTTGCCGCCGATGTGACTGGGATCGCAGATGATGGGCAGGTTGGGGATGCGGCGGCGCAACTCGATGGGGATGTGCCACTGGGGCAGGTTGCGGTATATCTTCTTGTCGTAGCTGCTGAAACCGCGGTGAATGGCGGCAATGCGCTTCACGCCGGCATTGTTGATGCGTTCCAAAGCGCCAATCCAAAGCTCAAGGTCGGGGTTGACGGGGTTCTTCACCAAGACGGGGATGTCCACGCCTTTCAAGGCATCGGCCACGTCCTGCATGGCAAAGGGGTTGGCAGAGGTGCGGGCGCCAATCCAGAGGATGTCGATGCCGGCTTTCAAAGCCTCTTCAACGTGCTTGGATGTGGCTACTTCGGTGGTGACATACATGCCGGTTTCTTGCCTGACGCGCTGCAACCAGGGCAGGCCGGCCACGCCGACGCCTTCGAAGCCTCCCGGCTTGGTGCGGGGCTTCCAGATGCCGGCGCGGAATATCTTGATACCCTTGCTTGCCAACTGGCGGGCTGTACTCATGACTTGTTCCTCGGTTTCGGCACTGCAGGGGCCGGCAATGACGATGGGGCGCTTGGGCGGCACACCGTCGAGGAGGATGGGTTGTAATTGGAGTTCCATATCTTTTGTTTTATTTGTTTATTCTACTTAGGGTTGGGGCGTAGCGGCTTGCTGCATTTGCTTGATTCGGTCGAGGGCTTCGGCCAATTTATCGTCCTTGCAACAGAGGGAGATGCGGATGTAGCGGCTGCCGTTGCTGCCGAAAATGAAACCGGGGGTGATGAACACACGGGCGTTGTAGAGTACACGGTCGGCAAGTTGCTCCACATCGGGGCAACTGTCGGGGATGCGTCCCCAAAGGAACATGCCCACTTGGTTCTCGTCGTAGGTGCAGCCCAAGGCGTGCATTATCTCTCCTGCCAACTGCCGGCGGCCGCGGTAGTTGCGGTTGTTGCCTTCATACCAAGAGGCGTTGGCCTGCAAAGCGGTGGCGGCGGCGAGTTGCATGGCCCGGAAGATGCCGCTCTCGATGTTGCTCATCACTTTGAGTATATAGCCGATGAACCGGGCGTTGGTGGCCACCATGCCAAGGCGCCAGCCGGGCATGTTGTGGGCCTTGCTCATGGAGTTGAGCTCGATGCAGCACTCCTTGGCGCCGGGCACGGCGAGTATGCTCAGGGGCGTGTCGTTCAAGATGAAGCTGTAGGGGTTGTCATTGACCACGATGATGCCTTTGCGACGGGCGAAGGCCACGAGGCGCTCGTAGAGTGCGGGAGTGGCGTTGGCGCCGGTGGGCATATTAGGGTAGTTGGTCCACATCAACTTCACACGGGAAAGATCCATCTGCTCCAACTCGTCGAAGTCGGGCTGCCAGTGGTTCTCCTCTTTGAGGTTGTAATAGACTACATCGGCACCCAACAGCTTGCTCAAGGAGGTGTAGGTGGGATAGCCGGGATTGGGCACCAACACCTGCTCGCCGGGATTGACGAAAGCCAGCGTGACGTGCAGAATGCCCTCTTTGGAGCCGATAAGGGGGAGTATCTCGTGCCGGGGATCCAAGTCGGCATGGTACCACGTCTTGTACCAGCGGGCAAAGCCTTGCAACAGTTCGGGGATGCCGGTGTGGAGCTGGTAGCCGTGGCCGTCGGGATCGCGTGCCGCTTGGCACAGGGTGTCGATGGCCGCTTTGGAAGGAGGCATGTCGGGGCTGCCCACGCCCAAGCTGATGACGTCCTTGCCTTGGGCGTTCATCTGGGCCACTTCTTTCAACTTGCGCGAGAAGTAGTACTCGCTGACGGTCTCCAACCTCCGGGCCGGGGCTATCTCAAATGTTTGATTTTCCTTCTTCATATTCTCCTAATATTCTTAATTCTCTTGTCAAGGGGGTGATGGCTGTAACGGCTTGCTTGTAACGCAGCACATCGTCGAACACGACATCTACATAGAAGCGGTATTCCCATTCGCGCCCGATAATGGGCAGGGACTGTATCTTGGTCATGTTGATGCGGTAGAACGAAAGAATGGAAAGCACGTGCGACAAGCTGCCTTCGGTATGGGGCAGGGTGAAGACGAGGCCTGCTTTGTTGGGCCGGAGACCGCGCTGGCGGTTCAGCTCGTCGGCCTGCCAAGGGTCGGCCACCACAAGGAAGCGGGTGAAGTTGTGCTTGTTGGTCTCGATGCCTTCTTCCAAGACTTTCATGCCGTTCATAAGGGCGGCCGCCTTGGAACAGATAGCGGCGTGGCCCGTGAGGTGGTCGCGGTGGATAATCTCGGCGCTAAGGGCGGTGTCTTCACTCTCCACCACTTTAATTTTGGGGTGGCGGGAGAGAAACTCACGGCACTGCATCAAGGCGATGGGGTGGGAATTGACTTCGGTAATGTCGTCCCAACTCTCTTCGGGCAGGCAGACGAAGCTGTGGGAGATGCGCAGCTTGTACTCGCCGATAATCTGCGTGCCGCTTTCGCGCAACAACTCGTGGTTCTGCAACAAGCTGCCCGCAATGGTGTTCTCGATGGCCAGCATGCCGATGGTGTGGCTCTCCTTCTTGATGGAGGCGAACACCTCTTCGAAAGTGGCGCAGCAGATAAGTTCTATCTGTTCGCCTTCGAAAAAGTGGTGCGCCGCGATGTCGTGGTAGGATCCCAATCCTCCTTGTATGGCTATCTTCTTCATAAACTGTCTCTTTTTATATGGTCTGTCATAAAAAAACCCGCTTCCATCAGGATGGAGCGGGATTTATGTCTTCTATTAGTTTTCACTCGGTTCTTCAAACATCACTGTCACCTGATGCATACAAACTCCCGCTCTACTTTCCGGTCAAAGTAAAAGTAAAAGAAATAATAGTATACATAACGCCAGGCTTTCACAGTTGCTTGTTTTTATCTTTATTTGCTGCAAAATTAATACTTTTCTTCGAGATTCCAACAAATAACGGCGTTTTTTATGGGTAGAAAGGGAAAAAAGCGTCACAATCCAAGGATATCGCCCGTGGAGTTGCCGCCTATGTCGCCATAACGGCCGTTGAAGCCTTGCATCTCGTCGGGCCGGATGGCAAGGGCGGCGGCGGAATCTTGGGCAGCGCCTTCTTTGTCACCGATAAGCAACTTGGCACGGCCCCGCTCGTGGTAAGCCATGGCGAAGGCGGGCAGGTTGGAGATGGCTTCGGTAAAAAGGTCAATGGCCTCTTGATACTTTTCCCCGCTGATGTAGAGACGGCCCAAAGAGAGGTAGGCCTGCTCGTTGAAGGGATTGAGCACCGTAATGCAACGGCGGTAATCAGCCTCGGCTTCATCGGGGTGGCCCGTGGCAAGGGCGATGCGGGCGCGCAGCAAGAGGGCGTTCTCGTCGGCTTGGTCACGGTCGAGAAGCACCGTTACTTCGGCCAGCGCCTCTGTGTATTGCCCCATGCCGGCAAGGATAGCGGCACGCAGCTGGCGGGCTTCGGTGTAGTCCTCGTCTAATACAAGGGCTTTGGTGAGGTGGGCGATGGCCATGATGTCGTTATTGCCTCCGGCGTGGGCCGCTTTGCCAAGCAGGTACCAAGCCGAAGGGCTGTCGGGGTTTACCCCGGCCGCTTTTTCGGCGGCGGCGGTCATGGCCGGGTAGTCGTCCAACATGAAGCAGACTTCGGCAAGGTTCAAGAGCGTGGCAAGGTGGGAAGGCTCCTTCTGCAGCATCCGCTCCAACGTGTGGCGCGCCTCTTGCAATTGGTTGGTCTGGATGTAGGTCTGAGCCAAGTAGCCCATGGTCTCGAAGTCGTCCTGCAAGGCAAGGGCTTCGTTGAAGCACTTGACGGCATAATCCAAGCGCCCCATGCGTCCGGCGCGCATGCCGTCGTACTTAAATAGCTCGAAGTTCTTCCTGAGGTTCTTCTGTTGCTCTTCGGCAGGATCTTCGGCTTTCCCTGAGAAGAAAGATTTGAAAATGCCCATAGTGGTGTGTACTTTGTGCCGAGGCTCGGCGTTTGTCGTTGCAAAAGTAATGATTTATTTGGAAAGGCGCAAGAGGCCGTTTTCTGTTGCAAGCTCGCCGGCTTCCAAGAGATGGTGCAAAGCTTCGAGCAGGAAGTCCTTGCTGACGGTGAGGCGACAGGTCAAATCGGCGGGCGTGAGGGGCGCGGCCTCGAGCTGCCGCTTGATTTGAAGAGCAAGCTCGCCTTCGGAAAGCGCCGGGGAAGCGCCGGCACCGCGCCGTGACAGGCATACGTCGCACTGACCGCAATCGTGCGTGTCGCGCTCGCCGAAGTAATGCAGCAAGAGCCGGCTGCGGCAGACGGTGCCGCACGTGGCATACTCCAACATGGCGTCGATGCGGCGGCGGTAGCGTTTTTTGCGGGCTTCATAGATGTCGGTGGGGATGCGGATGCTGCCGGCCTCTACGCGCGCGCGCGTATATATAATATAAGGTATCTTTTTTTGCGGGATGTAGTGGACAACGCGCAGGCGGGAGAGGGCGGTGAGCTTGTCGTAGACCTCGCGGCGGGTGAGCCCCGCGCGCAAGGCAAGGGAATCTTCGTTGATGAAAGCGTAGTCGGTGAAAAGGCCGGTATAGGAGCGCAGGATCACTTGGATGAGCCGGTCGGTATCGGGCTCCACATCGTGCAGCTTGTACAACTCGTCGCGTTGCAGGGTGAAGAGCAGGCGGGAAGCGTTCTCTTGCTCGCCGGTGTATTCTATGTAACCGGCTTGGGTAAGGATTTTCAAAGCACTGTCCACAGGCAACGGCGGATGCTTGAACTTGCGGCAGAAATCCTCGAGGTTGAACTCGCGCACACAGTCCTGGCCGTCGCCCATGGCCATCTCGTAATAATATTGCAAGTGCTCGTAGACGGTGCGGATGAACGCCTTCTCGGGGAAATTGTCGGGGATGCGCTTGTGCAGCGTGGCCTTGTCACTCCCCGCGTAGAGCAACACGGCGTAGGCTTTCAAGCCGTCGCGCCCGGCACGGCCGGCCTCTTGGAAGTAGGCTTCAACGGCGTCGGGCAAGTCGATGTGCACCACCACCCTGACATCGGGCTTGTCGATGCCCATGCCGAAAGCGTTGGTGGCCACCATGACACGGATGCGGCCCGACTGCCAGTCGCGTTGACGCGCCTCTTTGACGGCATCGTCGAGCCCGGCGTGGTAGAAAGTGGCGGTGATGCCCTCGCCCGTCAACAACTCGGTCACCTCCTTGGTGCGGCGGCGGTTGCGCACGTAGACAATGGCCGAGCCGGGTATGCGGTCCAAAATGTGCAGCAACTGGCCGGTCTTGTTCTCGGTAGCGCGGACAATATAAGCCAAGTTCTTGCGCTCGAAGCTCATGCGGAAAAGATTCTCGCCGCGGAACTTGAGGCGCGCTTGTATGTCCTTGGCCACTTCGGGGGTGGCGGTGGCGGTGAGTGCCAAGACGGGCACGCCGGGAAGCAGGTCGCGTATGGCGGCTATCTTCAAGTAGGCCGGACGGAAATCGTAACCCCACTGGGAGATGCAGTGGCTCTCGTCCACCGTAATGAGGCTCACGTGCATCTTGGGCAGTTTGACGCGGAAAAGCTCGGTGTCCAAGCGCTCGGGCGAAAGGTAGAGGAATTTGTAGCCGCCGAAAATGCAGTTCTCCAAGACGCGGATGATTTCCTGCCTGTCCATGCCCGAATGGATGGCCAGCGCCTTGATGCCCCGGCGCCGCAGGTTCTCCACTTGGTCTTTCATCAAGGCGATCAAAGGAGTGATGACCAAGCACAGCCCCTCGCGCGCCAAGGCGGGAAGCTGGAAGGTGACAGACTTGCCCCCACCCGTGGGCATGAGGCCCAAGGTGTCGCGGTCTTCGCCTATACTGCGGATAATCTCCTCTTGAATACCACGGAAAGCGTCATATCCCCAGTACTGCTTGAGCAGTTGCAAGTAATCGGGTTGCATGGTGCCCTCAAAATGAAAGGCCGGGGCTTAACCCGGCTTGATGTCCTCTATCTGTAGCTGTATCTCACCCCGCTTGTAGGTGTTCTCCTCAATGGTGTAACAGATGTCGAACGAGCCCTTGCTCTTGATGTAACGCACGTGGTGGCTCTGCCCGAAGGCGATGCCGTTCATCACGTTGTTCGATTTGTTGTCCACTAATTCCAGCTTGATGTGCTCTTGGTCGCGCCCCACCACCTTGCTGGTGCCGTAATCGTACACGTTGTGGGTGCAGAAGACGGGCTTGGCGTTGTCGGGGCCGAAAGGATTGAACTTCTTCAAGTCGCTGTAGAACTTGGAAGTGATTTCCTTGAAGTCGATTTCGGCGTTGATGTCGATTACGGCGCTGGTCTGTTCGGGCAGGATGTGCCCGGCCACGAACTCCTCGAAACGTTCGGTGAAAGCGGGCACATTTTCCACTTTCATGGACAGGCCGGCGGCGTAGGTGTGTCCGCCGAAGTTCTCCAACAGGTCGCGGCAATGCTCCACGGCCTTGTACACGTCGAAACCCGACACGGAGCGGGCCGAGCCGGTGGCCATGTCGTTGGTGCGCGTGAGCACCACGGCGGGGCGGTAGTAAATCTCGGTAAGTCGGGAGGCCACGATGCCTATGACGCCTTTGTGCCAGTCTTCGTTGTAGAGCACAATGGAACGGCGGTCGGCCAATCCGCCCAACTCGGCCACGATGCGGTTGGCCTCCTCGGTCATGCTCTTGTCCAAGTCCTTGCGCGTCTCGTTGTATTGGTTGATTTGCCCGGCCTTCTCCATAGCGGCCGAAAACTCTTTCTCGGTGAGCAAGTCCACGGCCTCCTTGCCGTTCTGGATGCGGCCCGAAGCGTTGATGCGGGGGCCTATCTTGAACACGATGTCGTTGATGGTAATCTCCTTGCCGGTGAGCCCGCACACGTCGATGATGGCTTTCAGCCCCACGCTGGGATTGCTGTTGAGCTGCTTCAAGCCATGGTAAGCCAAGATGCGGTTCTCGCCCATGATGGGCACGATGTCGGAGGCGATGGAGACGGCGCAGAGGTCGAGCAGCGGCACGAGGTGGTGGAAATCGATGCCGTTGCTTTTGGCGAAAGCCTGCATGAACTTGAAGCCCACGCCGCAACCCGAAAGGTGCTCGTAAGGATAAGTGTTGTCATGCCGCTTGGCGTTCAAGATGGCCACGGCAGGCGGCAAGGCGGCGTCGGGCACGTGGTGGTCGCAGATGATGAAGTCAATGCCCCGCTGCTTGGCGGCGGAAATCTTGTCCACGGCCTTGATGCCGCAATCGAGCACAATGACCAATTTCACACCGTTCCGCACCGCATAGTCCACCCCTTGGGCCGAAATGCCGTACCCCTCGTTGTAACGGTCGGGAATGTAATAGTCTATGTTCGAATAGAACTGTTGGATGAACTTGTAGACCAACGCCACCGCGGTGGTGCCGTCCACGTCATAATCTCCATAAACTAAAATCCGTTCTTTCTTTCCCATCGCCCTGTTCAGGCGTTCCACGGC
>JAJPYW010000139.1 GCA_021204715.1 Prevotellaceae bacterium | reverse complement strand
TCGCGGTTCTAACGGTGTGGTGATTGTGAGTACAAAAGCGGGTAAATAGAGCAAGCCTACCGTTTCGTTGAATATCAGTGCGGGTGTGCAAACCTTGGAGAAGAAATTGGATGTCTTGAACTCAAGAGAGTGGATGGAATTCAAATTGAGATGGAACGATGCCAAATATTTGGCCGATGCTGCCGACTATGGTATTACCAATGCCAGCATAGCCGATGATAACGCGACGCGTTTGGCAAACATGGGTGTCGCCGCGGGTTCCAGCGGTGCTTATAATTATGTCCTTGATGAACGTTGGTTTAAGTATTTAAGCAAAGATATTCAGAACTCGCATACATATACCAATAATGACGAGGAACTTTGTTTGCTTGACTGGCAAGATGCTTTTTACCGGAATGCAGCCGTACAAGATTACAATCTGAGTGTTTCCGGTGGAAGTGACAATACTTCCTATATGTTCTCGGGCGGCTATATGAAACAAGACGGTATCGCGGTCGGTACAGGTTACGAACGTTATTCTTTCCGCACCAACTTGGAATCCAAGATTAACAAATACATTACTTTTGGTTTGAATTTAGCTCCTACTTATTTAGTGACAAAAGGTTCCGGCCTTGCCAATGGTAAGGATACCCAGTCGCACTACGTGTTGACAGCCGTTCCGGTGTCAGAACCCGGTGTAGGCTATATGGTGAATTGTAACGGCAATGATAGGTACAATTGGGCAGGCAGTGTCTCCAGTCCTATCTATTATATGAAAAGCAACACGAGTGAGAATAGAACTATACGTATGGTGGGAAGCGCGTTCGCCCGCATTACTCCCATCAAGGATTTAAGTATAGAACTTACCGCGTCAGCACAGCTTTACGACAAAGACGGCAACACTTATTATACAACGGCCGCATCCAGCAACTGGGCTTCGGGCGAAGGCGCGAAATCCACCGGAGGACATACTACGGAAAGGTCGTTGGAAACCTTGTTACAAGCAGTTGCCAATTACGATTTCGAAATAGACAAACATGCTTTTAATGTCATGTTGGGTGCGTCTGCCGAGGGTGAGAATTTAGGTTTTGAAACCACTCAGACCTATACCGGCCCCTTTGCAAACGATGCGATACAAGGCTCGTTCGACGGTTCTTTGGTGACAAGTACAGCCAATACGGTAACTGAAAAGACCAAAAAGAATCTGGCCTCTTTCTTCGGCCGTATTCAATATAATTACGATGAGAAGTATATGTTGTCGGCCAGCTTGCGTTATGATGGTTGCTCCATATTCGGTGGAGATAACAAGTGGGGCTTCTTCCCGGCCGTATCAGGCGGGTGGATGATTTCTAATGAGAAATTCTTCAAAAGCTTCAATATGCCGTGGTGGAATGCATTAAAGTTCAGGGTTAGTTATGGTGTGACCGGTAACAACAATATCAGCAACACTGCCGCATACGCGGCCATGAGCAGTGTGAACTATGCCGGACAAGCGGGTTATAGTTCATATTCATTGGGAAATAGCGATTTGGGCTGGGAAAAAACCAAGAGCGCCGATGTCGCCATTGATATGGGATTTATAAACAACCGTATTCAACTTTCGTTGGATTACTATACCAAGCGTACTTCCGATTTGCTGTATGAGGTTCCTGTAGCGGGCGCCTCCGGTTTCGACACCGTTTGGGACAATCTCGGCGACATCGACAACAAAGGTCTTGAAATTGAATTGAACACGAAAAACATAATCGGCCGATTCAATTGGAGTACTTCCTTCAATATTTCTTATAATAAGAATAAGGTTATATCATTGGGCGTGGACAATACCCCGGTTTATTCCGGATTTACCAGTGGCCAGAATTCCAATGTGCTCATGGTGGGAAAACCCATCAATACGTTTTATTTGTATAATGCGGTAGGAGTATGGAAAACCCAAGCCGAGATTGACGCTTATAGCGCGGCTCATAATGGAACTGCTGTTACATTTGATGGAACGGCCGTAAAGCCCGGCGATATCCGCTATCAGGATGTAGACGATAATGGATATGTCGACGCCGACGACAAGACTTATTTGGGACAGCCCAATCCTAAATTCGTGTTCGGTATGACCAATACATTTACATACAAGAATTTTGACCTCTCTATTTTGTTGACCGCACAGACCGGCGGTAAGATTTTCGGCGTGTTCGGGCGTGCGTTTGACAGACCGAGTATGGGCGCCACTACCAATGTACTGGGACGTTGGAGGCATGCATGGTGGTCGGAGACCGAACAAGGTGACGGACACACTCCTTACATTTTAAGCTCCACTACCGGAACCACCTTGGATTCCCGCTGGCTGTATTCATCCAATTATCTTCGCATCAAGAATCTGACGATTGGTTACAAGATTCCGTTCAAGTCCAATTTCATCTCTTACGCCCGTGTTTATATGTCTATAGAGAACTTGGCTAAATGGGATGGCTACTATGGAGGTTATTCGCCTGAAGCCGCCAACACTGCTTCCAGTTCTTCACCGGGTGGTACCAGCGCGTTGGGTTTGGATTATTCCAGTTATCCTAATGCCCGTACATTCACCTTCGGTATCAATGTCAATTTCTAATATAAAAACAATAGGATCATGATTAAGTTTAAAAATATAATATGGATGGGGGCATTAGCACTGTCTACTGTGTCTTGCAGTGATTTCTTGGAAACAGCTCCTGCCGATTTGCTTGCCACCGACGATTTCTTTCAAACTGCCACCCAGTGTGAACAGGCTGTCATAGGCGTATATTCTGATATAGGTTTGATTAATAACTATGAATTCCTTCACATGTCAGAATGTCGTTCTGACAATGCTTGGGTGGATCCGGAACCAAACGGATTGAGGGAGTATTCTGAAATAGGAACATTTCGTGTAACGGATGATTTGGGGATGCTCAACGATACTTGGAATTTATTCTATAAAGTTATCTATGATGCCAATGTAGCGTTGGAGGCAATCGAAAAGTGTAATTTTGATAATGAAAGCATCAAAGACCAGTTCTTGGGCGAGGTGCATTTCTTAAGAGGGTGGTGCTACTTTGAATTGACACGTCTTTGGGGGAATGTCCCATTGGTGGACGCGCCGTTGTCTCCGTCGGAAGCCAATTCGGTGACGCAATCTGCTCCTCGTGAGATTATCGACGCGATTGTTATTCCTGATTTGGAAGAGGCTATCGACAAGTTGCCCCAGAAGAGTGGTATGGTAGATTCTGATGGAAACTCTGTTTCTTCCGAGGGACGTGTCGATAAGGTTGCGGCCATGGCAATGTTGGCGCGTGTTTATACAACACTTGCAGGTTTCCCCTACAATGATTCCAATGCCACTTCTTTGGCAAAAACCCAATTACAAGCTGTTTTGGCGTATGAGGATGACTATTGGGCTCCCGACATTACCGAATGGAGAAAACAATGGATGCCCAGTACAGAATATTATAATAAGTATTCCATTTTTGCCATTCAGTACAGAATAGGCGAACAACGAAATAATATGATATTCAATATGAGCCCCGGTCTTCCTACTTCTTATACTACTATCAGGTTATATGGTAATTCCATCTATGTGGAGAAACATTTGGCATACGAATTCGAGCGTACCTATTCCACCGGTGAAAAAGATGGGCGGGGATTAGGATTTACCACACTTGAAGGATATGAGGCCGAAACCAATTATAATGCTTATTCTAATACGAAAGATACCATTGTACATGCCAATGGCGCAGTCGATTCTGTGTATGTAAAGACAATGTTTTATAAGTATCTTCCCAGCAAGCCCAAATTAGCTGAATTAGGTATGTCTTTTGACGAGACGGAATTGACCGATTACGATGATTGGCCTGTTAATTTCCCGGTTATCCGTATAGAAGATATGATGTTGCTGTATGCCGAGATTTTGGCAAATGAAGGAAATATCTCTTCGGCTATGGAGTATGTGAACAAGATAAGGACACGTGCCGGTTGCGATGCTGAAACCGCGTCGACCGCCGAGGAAGCGCTGTCATATATCAAGCGTGAACGGCGCGTGGAATTGGCGGGCGAAGGTGTCCGTTGGTTTGATATAGTTCGTTACGGTGAATGGCAATCGACAATTATAAATATGTTCAATAGCTACAGGAATCCTTCCGGAACAGATGTAAATAATGTCAAGACAGGACGTTATTTATATGCGATTCCTCTTATACAGCAAGAGGCGGTTCCCGGCCTTTATGTACAGAACGAAGGTTATTGACCTGCTGACTTACTAAAAGAATAAGCAATACCTCCTGTTTACTTCATCAATGAGCTGTAAAAGCCCTTTCGGTGGAGTGAATAGGAGGTATTTCTTATACATGCCATGAAACGATGATGCATTTTTTCGCTTGCTTCATCTCTCACGGTTTTTTTGCATAGGTGTCATCTCGTAGTTGAAGAGGTCGAGCAACGTGTTTACTTTGTCGAGACGCAATGTCTTCTTGCTGCGTTTTATATCAGTATGGGTATATTGTTGGTGGGTTAAATGCCTTCGCAAAGGTGCAAAATGCTTGCACTCTTTTTTTGTAAAGTGCGATTTTCTTTGCTGTGAAAGAAGAATAATCGTAACTTTGTACTCAACTTATATTGCGCTAAGTATCCATGAAATACAACACCGTCATCCTTGCTTTATGGACGCTTGTCTGCTGGGGACAGCCGGCGGCGGTTGCGTCAGTCGCTGTAACTGAACCTGTGTCTATGGCGGCCGCTTCTGCCTCGTCTACTGAAACCGCGCGCGACAAGTACAACTTCAACCCGTCGTGGTTGCTGTGCGTGGGCGATGTGGAGGGCGCCGAAACTGCGGGCTTCAATGACGCCGCTTGGAAGCGGGTGACGCTGCCGCGTGCTTTCAACGAGGACGAGGCTTTCCGGGTGAGCATAGAGCAGCTCACGGACACCGTGGTGTGGTACCGCAAGCATTTCCGCCTGCCCGCTTCGGCCAAAGGCAAGAAGGTGTTTGTGGAGTTTGAAGGCGTGCGCCAAGGGGCCGACTTCTACCTCAACGGCCATTACTTGGGACTGCACGAGAATGGCGTCATGGCCGTGGGCTTCGACTTGACGCCTTACATCAGTTACACGGGCGAGAACGTCATGGCCGTGCGCGTGGACAACTCGTGGACCTACCAAGAGCGCGCCACGGGCACGCGCTTCCAGTGGAACGACCGCAACTTCAACGCCAACTACGGCGGCATACCCAAGAACGTGTGGCTGCACGTTACCGACAAGTTGTACCAGACGCTTCCGCTGTACAGTAACTTGGAGACGACGGGCGTGTACGTCTATGCCGAAGACATCCGCGTGGCTTCGCGCACGGCGGAGATTCATGCGGAATCGGAAGTGAAGAACGAGTATAAACGCGACTGCACGGTGGCTTACAAGGTGGAGTTGATAGACCGTGACGGCACTTTGGTGAAGGCCTTCGATGGCACGGAGCAGGTGGTGAAAGCGGGCGAGACCGTGACGTTGCAGGCATCGGCCCCGGTGGAGGGACTGCACTTCTGGAGCTGGGGCTACGGCTACCTCTACACCGTGAAAACTTCTCTTTGGGTGGACGGCAAGAAGGTGGACGAAGTGGCCACGCGCACGGGCTTCCGCAAGACGCGCTTCGGCAAGGGCATGGTGTGGCTCAACGACCGGGTGTTGCAGGTGAAGGGCTTCGCACAGCGCACGAGCAACGAGTGGCCGGGCGTGGGCCTGAGCGTGCCCGCTTGGTTGAGCGATTACAGCAACGGCTTGATGGTGGAGGCGGGCGCCAACTTGGTGCGCTGGATGCACATCACCCCGTGGAAGCAGGACGTGGAGTCGTGCGACCGTGTGGGGCTGATCGAGGCCATGCCCGCCGGCGATTCCGAGAAAGACCGGGAAGGCCGCCAGTGGGAACAGCGCACGGCGTTGATGCGCGACGCCATCATCTACAACCGAAACAATCCCAGCATCTTGTTCTATGAGAGCGGCAACGAGTCTATCAGCAGGGAACACGTGCTTGAAATGCGCGCCATACGCGACAAGTACGACCCGCATGGCGGACGCGCCGTGGGCTCGCGCGAGATGCTCGACATACGAGAATCGGAGTATGGCGGCGAGATGCTCTACATCAACAAGAGTGCCCACCACCCTATGTGGGCCATGGAGTATTGCCGCGACGAGGGCTTGCGCAAGTACTGGGACGAATACTCTTATCCTTTCCACAAGAACGGCGCGGGCAACGACGAGTTCCTTTCCGCCATGACGGGCGAGGTGCAGAAGAAGGTGGACGCTTCGGCCTACAACCACAACCAAGATTCCTTTACAAGGGAGAACGTCGTGCGCTGGTACGACTACTGGCGCGAGCGTCCCGGCACGGGCAGCCGCGTGAGCTCGGGCGGCGTGAAGATTATCTTCTCTGATACCAACACGCATCACCGCGGTGTCGAGAACTACCGCCGCAGCGGTGTGACCGACGCCATGCGCATTCCCAAAGATCCCTACTTCGCCCACCGGGTGATGTGGGACGGCTGGGTGGACGTGGAGCGTCCGCACATCCACATCGTGGGGCATTGGAACTATGACGAAGGCACGGTGAAGCCGGTGACGGTGGTGTCGGGTACGGAGCAAGTGGAACTCTTCTTGAACGGAGAGTCTTTAGGCTACGGCGAGCGCAGCAACCGGTTCTTGTTCACTTTCGACAACGTGGCCTTCAAGCCCGGCACGCTCGAGGCCGTGGGCTATGACGGGCAGGGCGACGAGCTGTGCCGCACCCGCCTCTTGACGGCGGGCGCGCCGCAACGGTTGCTGTTGACCGCCATCGAGGACCCCAACGGCTGGAAAGCCGACGGTGCCGACATGACCTTGCTGCAAGTGGAAGTGGTGGACGCCGACGGCCTGCGTTGCCCCTTGGCCAACGACATGGTGCACTTCACGGTAGAGGGCCCGGCCGAATGGCGCGGCGGCATCGCGCAGGGTGAGGACAACTACATTCTCTCCAAGGACTTGCCGGTGGAGTGCGGCGTGAACCGCGCGTTGGTGCGCTCCTTGGAAGAGGCGGGCACGGTGCGTGTCACCGCCACAGCCGACGGCTTGCAACCTGCCGAGCTCGTGCTGTCTACCACGCCGGTGGAGGTGAAGGAGGGTTTGAGCACGTACATTCCGGGCGATGTATTGGAAGGCCGGCTTGACCGTGGCGAGACACCGCTCACGCCTTCTTACCGTGACACGAAGGTAGACGTGGCTGTCCTTTCCGCCGTGGCCGGCGCCAACAACGAAGAGACGGTGAACAGCTTCGACGACAACGAGCTGAGCGAATGGAAGAACGACGGGCAGGGGAGCACGGCTTGGATTACCTACCAATTGGAGCGTGTCGCCCGCGTCGACGAAGTGTGCTTGAAGCTGACGGGCTGGCGCATGCGCAGCTATCCGCTCGAAATCTATGCGGGCGATGAACTCGTGTGGAGCGGCGAGACCGAGAAGTCGCTTGGCTACGTGCACTTGGCCGTGAAGCCGGTGCCGGCCGACAAGATAACCATCCGCTTGAAGGGTGCCAGCCAAGAGAGCGACGCCTTCGGACAGATTGTGGAGGTGGCCGCGCCCGCTGCCGGCGAGCTTGATTTGTTCAAGGCGGAAGGCGGAGACAAGGTGAACCATGAACTGCGCATCGTGGAAGTGGAGTTCAAGGAGAACTTACTGCAATAAAGAAGAGACAAGGGGATGTGTCAAAACTTGAATATATTCAAAGAACGCACTTCGGAGGCCGCAGGCCGACCAAGGGGATGTGTCGAAACTCGAATATATTCGGGAAAAAGCAATTCGGAGGCCGTAGGCCGACCAAGCCTCCCCTATGAGGGGAGGTTTGGAGGGGTGGTCAGGCAAGGTCCCCGAAGGGGATGTGTCTTTTGACACAGCCCCTTGGAGGGGTGTCAAGCAAGGTCCCAGAAGGGATGTGTCTTTAGACACAGCCCTTATATATAATAAGGTGTATCCCCCGACAGGGTAAATATAAAAGGTGTATTAATGAAACGTTGGTTTGTCATAGCATGTTTGTTCGTTCTTGTAAGCGGACGGGTCTTCTGCCAGCCTTACACGGGCGAGCGGTTGTCGCGCGGGCTTGTCGGCATCCCCACCGACAACGGCATGTATTTGAGTTGGCGCATGCTGCCGGGCGACGCCCCCGGCTTGGCCTTTGACGTCTACCGCAGTACAAACGGCGGCGCCGAAGTGAAGCTGAACGCAGCGCCCGTTGTGCAAACATCCGATTTCCTTGACGCCACCGCCGACTTCACCTTGGACAACCTTTGGACACTCAAAGCCGCCGACGGCACCACCGCTACGTGGGCACGCGCCAAAGACGAGCCGTCGCAGCCTTATCTCAGCATCCCCATCGACCGTCCCGAAGGGGGCGAAGTGGCGGGCGAGCGCTTCGTGTACGAAGCCAACGACTGCAGCGTGGGCGACTTGGACGGTGACGGTGACTATGAAATCATTTTGAAGTGGTATCCCACCAACTCCAAGCGTCCGCCCCAACGGGGCTTCTCGGGCAACACCTACTTGGACGCTTACAAGATGGACGGCACTAAGTTGTGGCGCATAGACTTGGGGCACAACGTGCGCTCGGGCGCCGCTACCACCAACTTCTTGGTGTTCGACTTCGACGGCGACGGCCGCGCCGAACTCTGCTGCAAGACGGGCGACGGCACGGTAGACGGCACGGGCAACGTGATAGGCGACGCCGATGCCGACTGGCGCACGTGGGAGCGGCAAAGCCCCACGTATGGCAAGATAGTGAACGGTCCGGAATACCTTACGGTGTTCGACGGACGCACCGGCAAGGCGCTCGATACAAAGGAATACATCCCCACACGCTATCCCTTGGACGGCTGGGGCGGTATAGGCGGCAACTGCGGCAACGACAACAGCGGCGGGCGTTCCGACCGCTTCACCGCTTGCGTGGCCTTCCTTGACGGCGTGACGCCCGCTGCCGTGATGGTGAGGGGTTGGTACGGGCGCAGCGTGCTTGCGGCGTGGACGTTCACCGGCGGTGAATTGCACCACGTGTGGACATTCGACAGCGCCCTGCCCGGCTTGGAAGGCTATTCGGGCATGGGCAACCACAGCGTCACCGTGGCCGACTTCGACGGCGACGGTTGCGATGAAGTGTGCATAGGCGCCATGACGGTGGACAACGACGGCACCGGCCTTTACACCACCGGCTTGCGTCACGGCGACGCCTTGCATGCCGGCCGGCTCATTCCCTCGCGTCCGGGCTTGCAGGTGTTCGGCGTGCACGAGAACGAAGGCGACAATGAAATCATACGCCGCACGCCCGCCGTCTCCATGTTCGACGGCGCCACGGGCGAGCTTATATGGCAAGACGGCTTGGGCATTGACGCCGGACGCGGTGTGGCCGCCGACATCGACCCGCGTTATGTAGGCGCCGAGTGCTGGTGCAACGTGGGTGGCTTGCGCCGCGGCGATACGGGCGAGGTCGTCAGCGAGAAGAAACCCGATTCTTGCAACTTCACCATCTATTGGGATGCCGACGCGCTGGCCGAACTGCTCGACCATACTTCCATAAGCAAGTGGAACTGGGAGACGGAAGAGACCGACCTGCTGCTGAAAGCCGAAGGCTGCGTCTCCAACAACGGCACCAAAGGCAATCCTTGTCTCACGGGCGACATTTTGGGCGACTGGCGCGAAGAGGCTGTATGGGCATCGGCCGACCAAAGCGAGCTGCGCGTCTATTCCACCACCATTCCGGCCGCAGACCGCCGGCCTACTTTGATGAGCGACCGCCAGTACCGCCTCGCCATTGCTTGGCAGAACGTGGGCTACAACCAGCCGCCCCATACGAGTTATTGACAGAACCATTATAAATCTATAGAACGATGAACAAAAAAGGAATTTACGTATGTTTCTTGTTGGCCGCAGGGCTGGCAGGAGGTGTGTCGGCACAGAACAACGTGGCGGCACCCATGGAAGATGTGAATCATGTAATCGACCTGACGCTCGACAGCTTGGAGATTGCGCGCACGGCGCGCCCGGTGGCCGGCGCCAGCCGCAAGGGCGACAACCCTGTGCTCTTCTTGGTGGGCAACTCCACCATGCGCACCGGCGTGCTCGGCAACGGCGACAACGGTCAGTGGGGCTGGGGATACTTGGCCCACGAGTATTTCGATGAAGACCAAATCACCGTCGAGAACCACGCTTTGGGCGGCACCAGCAGCCGCACGTTCTACAACCAGTTGTGGCCGGAGGTATTGGAAGGGATACAGA
>JAJPYW010000286.1 GCA_021204715.1 Prevotellaceae bacterium | reverse complement strand
ACGGGTATGGACACGCGGGCGAATGGAGGCTTTCACATCCGATTATATCCGGCTGTATGGCGATGAAGCGGGGACGGTGACATTACGATACCATCCTGTTTACATGGCGGGAAGGATGAAGAAAAGATTATAACAGGTATGGAACAAAACAGAATAAGTATAGACGGCACGGTCTATTTTGTAAGCGGCATCGATACCGATGCCGGGAAAAGCTACTGCACCGCATGGTTGGCACAAACATTCTTACAGGAGGGGAAGCGGGTTATTACCCAGAAGTTCATCCAGACAGGAAACACGGGATACAGCGAAGACATCGACCTGCACCGCCGCATCATGGGCACAGGCTACCTGCCCGAAGACCGTGAGGGGCTGACGATGCCCGAGATATACTCCTATCCTTGCTCGCCCCATTTGGCCGCGCGCATTGACAAGCGTCCCGTAGACTTGGACAAGATTGCGCGCGCCACCACAACGCTTGCCCGATGCTATGACATCGTGTTGGTGGAGGGCGCCGGCGGGCTGATGGTGCCGCTCACGGAAAGCTACCTCACCATTGATTACATTGCGGAAAAGCATTATCCGCTTGTCTTTGTCACCTCGGGCAAGTTGGGCAGCATCAACCACACGCTCTTGAGCTTGGAAGCCATTGCCCGCCGCGGCATCGCGCTGCACAGCCTGCTCTACAACTTCTACCCCACCGTGGCCGACAAGACGGTTCAAGAAGACACCCTGCGTTACTTGCGACACTACTTGGCCGTACACTTTCCCAAAGCCCTCTTTCTGACGGTACCGGTCATGGAACTGTAAGCCTATAAAACCTTGCCTGAGGGCCGCTTATTTAACGGATGAATGAAAGGCAGTTCGTAAAAAAGCATTACCTTTGTGCGTAGTAAAAACATCATCTTCGATGAAGATACTCTATCGAATCTATCAAATCTGCATCGCGCTGCCCATCTTCTTGGTGATTACCATCCTTACGGCACTCATCACCATCGTGGGCTCGCTCGTCGGGGGTGCCCACACGTGGGGATACTACCCCGGCAAGATATGGTCGCAGCTGACCTGTTACCTGCTTTTGCTGCCGGTGAAAGTAACCGGTCGCAAGAAGTTGCTCAAGAAGACCTCGTATGTCTTCGTGCCCAACCACCAAGGCGCTTTCGACATCTTTTTGATATATGGCTTTTTGGGACGCAACTTCAAGTGGTTGATGAAGCAGAGCCTGCGCAAGATACCCATTGTGGGAAAAGCGTGTGAAAGCGCGGGGCACATCTTCGTAGACCGCAGCAATCCCAGCAAGACTATCGCCACCTTCCGTCAGGCAGAGGCTTCGCTGAAGGACGGCGTTTCATTGGTGGTGTTTCCCGAAGGTTCCCGCTCGCTCACGGGGAAGTTGGGGCACTTCAAGAAGGGCGCCTTCCAAGTGGCCGACGAGCTGCAACTGTGCGTGGTGCCGGTAACCATCAGCGGTTCTTTCGAGATTATGCCGCGCACCAGCAAGTGGGTGCACCGCAACGCCATGACGCTCACCATCCACGATCCCATACCGCCACAAGGGAAAGGGCCTGACAATGTGCAGGCACTCATGAAAGCCTCTTACGAGGCGGTGGAAAGCGCTTTGCCGGAAAAGTACAAATAAAGGATGCGCTTAATTGCCCGTGGCGGCGCTCCCCGCAGCCGCCATGCGGTTGGATTCCGCTTGGCTGTCGACCATGCGCTTGTGCTCCTCGATGAGCTGCATGTTCTCTTTGGCGGCCGAAAGGAAGTCCTCCACCAAGGGATTGTCCTTGAAGTTCATGGGGGCGGTGCGCATGATGTCTTCTATATCGGGCGTCATCATGGGATAGGGCAACGTGCTGCACATCATGCGGAAGACACTCGGGCCCAACACGTTTTCATAATTGTCCTTAATGAAGTTCTTCACGTAGTCGCCCATTTCCCGCTCCAAGTCGGCCGCCTCTTGAAGCAATTGGGCGTGCACTTGGTCGGCATTGCCGCCTTCCAATATCATGCGGGCCTCTTTGCGGTCGAGGTCGTCCTGCTGCCGCACAATGGCGTTGCGCTTGTCTATAAACTCATACAGGCGGTTGTTCAGCAGCGTGCCTCCCGCCTTCAATTCGGTATTTGATATGGAGACGGTAATCTTGCCGCGCTCCAACACGATGGGCATGATGTCCTCGTCGTCCATATAGAGCCTTACCATGCAGGCCGAATCGGCCACGCCCTGCATCTTGAAGTTGCCGTGCACCACTTCCGCCGAATCCACGGCCACCCACTCCCCGTCGTTGAACATTTTAAGGGTAAGTGTCTTCCCGTCGAGGCTGCGGACTGAAGAGTTTCCCTCTACCTTATACTTGTTGCTGCAAGCGCTGACGGCCAACAGTATGGCCACAAGAGGGAAGGCACGGTACAAATAATTTCTAAACATAACGAGTTATGAAATACACAGAGCAAAGGTATTAATAATACTTATAAAACTTGGCGGGAAACAACGAATTTTCAATCGGTTTACGTATTTTTGCATAATCATTAACCATACGGCCCGCAGCGGGCCGTGTACATCTATTATGAATAACCATTTATGAAAACAAAAAAGTATTTGATTGCGGCGTTGGCCGTAATGAGCGTCTGCGCGGTAAAGGCGGACGAAGGCATGTGGCTGCTCAAACTGATGAAGCAGCAGAACTCCATTGAACTGATGAAACAGCAAGGGTTGCTCCTCGAGGCCGACGACCTGTACAACCCCGACGGCGTTTCCCTGAAAGACGCCGTGGGCATCTTCGGCGGCGGCTGCACGGGCGAGATTATTTCACCCGAAGGCTTGATACTGACCAACCACCACTGCGGATACGCCTCCATACAGCAGCACAGCTCGGTGGAGCACGACTACCTGACGGACGGCTTCTGGGCCATGAACCGCAGCGAGGAGCTGCCCACCCCGGGCTTGAAGTTCACCTTTGTAGACCGCATCGTCAACATCACCGACTTGGTGAATGGAAAGATAGCGTCGGGCGAAGTGAGCGAGGCCGAAGCCATGAGCCGCCCCTTCCTGCAGCAGATAGCCAACGATGAATTAGCCCAGAGCGACCTTGCCGGAAAGCCCGGCATCGAGGCCCACGCCCTGCCCTTCTACGCCGGCAACCAGTACTACCTATTTTATTATAAGGTGTACAGCGACGTGCGCATGGTAGCCGCACCGCCCAGCTCCGTGGGCAAGTTCGGCGGCGAGACCGACAACTGGATGTGGCCACGCCACACCGGAGACTTCTCCATGTTCCGCATCTATGCCGACAAGGACGGCGAGCCTGCCGAATACTCGCCCGAGAACGTGCCTTTGCAGACCAAGAAGTACCTGCCCATCTCCATCAAAGGCCTGCAAGAGGGCGACTACGCCATGGTCATGGGCTTCCCCGGTTCCACCAGCCGCAACTTGACGCAAAGCGAGGTCAAAGAGCGCATGGTGGCCGAGAACCAGCCTCGCATCGACATCCGCGGCATACGCCTGCAAGTGCTTTCCCAGGCCATGGAAGCCAGCGACAAAACCCGCATACAGTATGCCAACAAGTATGCCGGCAGCAGCAACTACTGGAAGAACGCCATCGGCATGAACAAAGCCATTATAGACAACGACGTGTTGGGCGCCAAAGCCCGCATAGAAGCACAGTTTGCCGAGTTTGCCAAGGGCAAGCCCGAATATGAAGGCGTGGTGGAGAAGATAGACGAGATTGTAGCCCGGGAGCAGCCTGTTGCCCGCCAGATGGGTTACTTGATGGAAGCCATGCGCGGCGCCGTTGAGTTCGGCTGCCCTTACCAAGTAATGGACCAAATCAAAGAAGCCTTGACACAAGGAAACGACTCCCTGCTCGAAGCCTCCATGGAAGAGTTGGAGAAAAGCTACACGCGCCTCTTCAACAAAGACTACGACCATGAAGTAGACCGCAAGGTAGCCAAAGCCATACTGCCCGGCTTGGCCGAAGCGCTGACACCCGAAGAGCTGCCCGACTTCTACCAAGACATTGCCCAAAATTACAACGGCGACTACGACGCCTACGTGGACAATGTGTACGACCACTCCATCTTCTCATCGCGTGAAAACCTTGACGCCTTCAAGAGCCATCCCACGGTAGAAGCCATCGACAACGATCCCGCCACCGCCTACACACGCAGCCGCATGACGAAGATGGAAGAAGTGATGAAGCAAGCCTTCGGCTCGAGGAAAGACTTGGAGCTGCTGCACAAAGCCTACATACGCGGCTTGGGCGAGATGAACGCGCCCGTGCCCACCTATCCCGACGCCAACTTCACCCTGCGCCTCACCTACGGCAACGTGAAGTCCTACAGCCCCAAGGACGCCGTGTTCTATAAATTCTACACCACCACCGAGGGCGTGCTCGAGAAAGAAAAACCCGACGACAGTGAATTCGTGGTACCGGCAAAGCTCAAAGAGCTCATCCAAAACAAAGACTACGGACGCTACGGCAACCCCGATGGCACCATGTCCGTCTGCTTCTTGACGACCAACGACATCACCGGCGGCAACTCCGGCTCGCCCGTGATCAACGCAGAAGGACAGCTCATCGGCGCCGCTTTCGACGGCAACTGGGAGTCTCTTAGCGGCGACATCAACTTCGACAACGACTTGCAGCGCTGCATCGCCGTCGACATACGCTACATTCTCTTCATCCTCGACAAGTTGGGCGGATGCGGCTATTTGATGGACGAAATGACGGTGGTGGAATAACCCGCCCGTTGCCATGCCTGTGTGTATGAAAAAAACTGTCCTCACGCTGCTTTCGCTGCTTGCCTGCTTCCTTAGTGCCTATCCCGACGAGGGCATGTGGATGCTCACCGACCTGCAAAGGCAGAACGAGGTGGCCATGATAGAATTGGGATTGGAAATCCCCGTGAGCGCCATTTACAACCCCGACGGCATCTCGCTCAAAGACGCCGTGGTGCACTTCGGCGGCGGCTGTACCGCCGAAGTCATCTCGGCCGAAGGCCTGTTGCTCACCAACCACCACTGCGGGTACAACGCCATACAGCAGCACAGCTCGGTGGAACACGACTACCTGACGGACGGCTTCTGGGCCTTGTCGCGCGGCGAGGAGCTGCCCTGCCCGGGACTCACCGTTACCTTCATAGAGCAAATACTCGACGTGACGGACTACGTGCGGGAACAGTTGCAGAAAGACAGCGACCCCAACGGCACCAACTACCTATCGCCTAAATACCTGAAGACAGTGGCCGCCCGCTTTGCCGCGGCCGAAGGCATCGCCGACGAGCCGGGACGCTCGTTGGAGTTGAAGACCTTCTACGGGGGCAACGGCTATTACCTCTTCGTGAAGCGCGCGTACAACGACATACGCATGGTGGGCGCCCCGCCCTCGTCCATCGGCAAGTTCGGCGCCGATACCGACAACTGGACATGGCCGCGTCACACGGGCGACTTCTCCCTGTTCCGCATCTATGCCGACAAAGACGGAAAACCCGCCGCCTACAGCAAGGAGAACGTGCCGTTGCAAGTAAAGAAGCACCTCACCATCAGTCTTGCAGGCTATAGTGAAGGCGACTTCGCCTTTGTGATGGGCTTTCCCGGACGCAACTGGCGCTACATGACGTCCGACGAAGTGGAAGAGCGCATGGAGACCACGAACTTCATGCGCCACCACGTGCGCGACGCCCGCCAACAGGTGCTCATGGAGTACATGCGGCAGGACGACGCCGTGCGCATACACTACGCAAGCAAGTACGCCTCGAGCGCCAACTACTGGAAGAACGCCATCGGCATGAACGAAGGGTTGACGCGCCTGAAAGTGCTCGACACCAAGCGGGCCGAGCAAGAGAAGCTGCTCCGTTGGGGCGACTCCTTGGGCACCACGGCCTACCGTGAAGCCTTCGACACCATCGCCGGCATCGTCAGGCAACGCCGCCCCGCGCTCTACCACCAGCAAGCCATCCAAGAGGCGCTCATTACGGGGCTTGACTTCATGCGCATCCCCAACACCACCCTGCTTGTCACAGCTTTGAAGAGCAAGGACAAAGCCCGCATCCGCGCGGCCACAGACAGTCTCAAGACGGCTGCCGGGGCCTACTTCGACGCCGTTCCCTTCCCGCAAGTGGAGCGTGCCGTGGGCAAGCGGATGCTGCGCGTCTACATGCAGTACATTCCGCAAGCACAGCGCATCGGCATCTTCAAGGTAATCGATTCCCGCTTCAAGGGCGACAGCGACGCCTTCATCGACGCCTGCTTCGACTACTCCATCTTCGGCAGCCGCGCCAACTTCGAGAAGTTCATACGCAAGCCAAGCCTCTTCAAGATTCATGCCGACTGGATGGTGCTTTTCAAGTACTCCATTACCGACGGACTGTTGCAGACCTCCCTTGCCATGATGGAGGCCAACCGCCATTACGATGCCGCCCACAAGACGTGGGTGAAAGGCATGATGGAAATGAAGCAAGCCGCGGGGCAGCCGCTCTATCCCGACGCCAACTCCACGCTGCGCCTCACCTACGGCCGCGTGCTTCCCTACTCGCCTAATGATGGATTGGAGTACGGATACTACACCACCTTGAAGGGAGTAATGGAAAAGGAAGACGCCGCAAGCGACGAGTTTGTGGTGCCCGACAAGCTCAAGCAACTCTACCGGGAGCAGGACTACGGACGCTACGCCCTGCCCGACGGCCGCATGCCCGTGTGCTTCATCGTAGACACGGACAATACCGGCGGCAACTCGGGCAGCCCCGTCTTCAACGCCAAGGGTGAACTCATAGGCACCGGCTTCGACCGCAACTACGAAGGGCTCACGGGCGACATCGCCTTCCGTGCCGCCTCGCAGCGGGCCGTGTGCGTGGACATACGCTACGTGCTCTTCATCATCGAGAAGTTCGCCGGTGCCACGCACTTGATAGACGAGCTCACCATTGCCGGGGAGTGAAAGGATGAAAGAAACAGCATATATGGACAGTTGAATGGGAGCGTATGAATGGCGGCAAGCACGCTAAACAACAATAGGCATCTCCCTCCAACGCCCGCCGTGCAGCTCCATGACACACTCATAACCCGCCGCCCTCAACGCCCGCAAAGCTTGGGGGCGGCCGTTGTTTATCAAGTGGGGATAGTGCGCGTCGCTGTTCACCTGCACCTTGATGCCCAAGCTGTGCATGAAAGCGAAATAACGCGCGTCGGGGAAGAAAACGCCAAGGTCGTTGTAGGCTTTCGTGTTCACCTCCACTTGATAGCCCCGCCAAGCGATGTCTATAAGGCAATGGCGCACCAACTCGTCATACCACGGCTCGTCCACCACGCCGGGGCGGTAACAGGCGGCATTGTAATGCAGTTTGTCTACATGGCCCACGATGTCGAAGCCGCCCAATTGCAGCATGCGCATCACCCGGCGGTAGTAGAGGCGGATAACCAAGTCCAAGTCGCCCCCGAACTCACGGTCCACCATGCGGTGGAACTTCCCTTGAGGCAAGTCAATGTCCACCACCTCGCTTCGCGCGTTATAAAGCAGGTGCACCGAGCCGATGCGGAAGTCAAGAGGCAGCGACTGGAACACGCCCGTCGCCGGGTTGCTGCGCTCGTTCAAGTAGTCTATCTCCAAGCCGGCATAAAGTTCTATCAGCCCGGCATACTTGCGCTTCAAGCGGTCAATCAAGCCCAAGTAATCGTCCATGCGGTCCCACTCCATCGTCCACGCCGTGGGGAATGGCAACGGGGCGTGCGAAGAGAAGCCGTATGCCGAGAAGCCTTCGTTCAAGGCAAAGCGCACGAAAGGATCCATGTCGGCGCGTCCGTCGCAGAAAAGGCAATGGCTGTGGTAGTTGGTCAAGTTTCCCGTCATAGTCGGCCGGTATCTGAAGGTATGGGAACATCGGTTGCCAAGCGCAAGGACTCCACCTTTTCCAAGCGCGCCCTAAGGCGCGGCAAGGCCGAGCGGCGTATGGAGAGCGTCATGCGGCAATCCATGTCGAACGACTGCGACACAATCTCCGCTTCCTCCTCCTTGACCACCCGCATCACGTCGTTCAAGAAGGGATACTCGAAGAGCGCCGTAAGCGTGGCGGGCACCGTCTTCTCTATAATGGCAGCGGCGTCGAGCGCCTCGGCAGCCGCTCTCTTGTAGGCTTGCGTAAGTCCGCCGGTGCCAAGCTTGATGCCGCCGAAGTAGCGCACCACCACCACCAATACATCGGTGAGTTCACGCGCGTTGATTTGCCCCAATATGGGCCTGCCCGCCGTGCCCGACGGCTCTCCGTTGTCGTTCATGCGGAACAGCGACCTTTCGGCGCCAAGCATGTAAGCATAACAAACGTGGCGGGCGTCATAATACGCTTTGCGGCACTCCTCCAAGCGTTCCTTCACCTCCTCCACCGTGCCTGCGGGCAGGGCGATGGCGATGAACTTGCTCCGCTTCTCGGTGTAGATTCCCCGGGCTGGAGCCGCAAGCGTCTTATAGGTATCCGCGCTCATGCCACAAAGATAGTAACTTTTGGCTGCTATAAAAAAGAATTGCACTATCTTTGCCACACAAGTAGCGCGCATGAAACGCAAGGTAGCACAATTCATCGCCTCCCAAAGGCTTATGGAGCCCGGTGGGAAAGTACTCGTGGCCGTGAGCGGCGGGGCCGACTCGGTGGCCTTGCTGCGTGTGTTGCTCGCCTTGGGCTACACATGCGAGGCGGCGCATTGCAACTTCTCGTTGCGCGGCGCCGAGTCCCTGCGTGACGAAGCCTTCGTGAGAAGTCTCTGCGCCACGCTGCAAGTACCCTTGCACGTCGCCCGCTTCGACACCCGCCGCGAAGCCCGGACACGGCACGTCTCCATCGAGATGGCCGCGCGCGAGCTGCGCTACGGCTGGTTTGAACAGCTGCGAAGCGATGTAGGCGCCGCCGTCATCGCCGTGGCCCACCACCGCGACGACAGTGTGGAGACCATCCTCTTGAATTTGATACGCGGTACGGGTATAAGCGGGCTGTGCGGCATCCGCCCCCGCAACGGCTATGTAGTGCGCCCGCTGCTTTGCACAAGCCGTGAAGAGATAACGGCCTATCTGCAGGCCATCGGCCAGCCCTACGTCACCGACAGCACCAACCTGCAACCCTCGTTCACACGCAACAAGATACGCCTTAGGCTCCTGCCTTTGATGGAGGAGATGAACCCCTCGGTGCGCCAATCGCTTGTCGATATGGCTACCCGCCTGACGGATGTCGCCCTCGTCTACCGTCACAGCATGGACGAGGCCCGGCAACGTGTGCAGCGGCCTGAAGGCATCGACATCGCCGCCCTGCAAAGGGAACCCGCTCCGGCCGCCTTGCTCTTCGAGCTGCTCCACCCCCTCGGCTTCAACGCCGCCCAAACAGCGTCCATACTCCACGCCGTCGAAGGACAAGCAGGCAAAGTATTCCTTAGCAAAGAGTGGCGTGTGGTAAAAGACCGCAACCTTTTGTTGGTAACGCCACGCGTGCGGCAAGCCGATGAGGAGAATAAGGATGAGGGGGACGGGGAAAAGTTCTATGCAGATGAGAAAACGGTTATTATAGAAAACAGGGAAAAACTGTGTGCTGACAACAAAACTGTAATTACTGAAAACGGGAAAACGTCCGGCGCGGATAGTAAGACTGTAATTACAGATAACGGGAAAACGTCCGGCGCGGATAGTAAGACTGTAATTACAGGTAACGGGAAAACGTCCGGCGCGCACGATGACCGTCCCCGATTACGTATAGAGACCTTTGCTTACACAGCGGACTTCAACATTCCCCGCACCAAAGACACCGCCTGCTTCGATGCCGACAAGCTGCAACAACCCCTTACCTTGCGCCGCTGGCAGCGCGGCGACAGCTTCGTGCCCTTCGGTATGCACGGCCGCAAGATGGTGAGCGACTACTTCACCGACCACAAATTCTCCCTGCCGCGCAAAGAGAAACAGTGGCTACTCTGCTGCGGCGATGCCATCTGTTGGTTGGTGGGCGAGCGCGTCGACAACCGCTTCAAGGTAGACAGCCATACCAAGCAAGTCATGCTCGTAACGCTGTTGCCGCCCGACGCTGAACGCTAACGCCGCTCAACGCGGTACGCTAACGTCACTCGACGCGGTACGCTAACGCGCTTAACGCGGAACACTAACCACTCATTTTCATCTTCCCAAACACCGGTTTTATCGAAGCGCTTCGATAACACCTATGGAAGCGCTTCGTTAGCACCTATGGAAGCGCTTCGATTCAGCGAGTGGAAGCGCTTCGATTCAGCGAGTGGAAGCGCTTCGATTCAACGAGTGGAAGCGCTTCGATTCAACGAGTGGAAGCGCTTCGATTCAACGAGTGGAAGCGCTTCGATTATATGTTATTTCATTGTTATATCTTTGCATAAAGAT
>JAJPYW010000021.1 GCA_021204715.1 Prevotellaceae bacterium | reverse complement strand
CTTCGGTGTAGGTTTTGTACACGCCGAGCGAAAGGGCCTCTTCGTCGCAATAGCCGGTCCACACTTGCTGGCCTTTCTCGGCATGGATGATGGCCGTGCCGGTGTCTTGGCAGAAAGGCAACTTTCCCTTGCTTGATTCGTCGGCGTTGCGCAGGAAGGTGAGCGCCACGTACTTGTCGTTGTCGCTTGCTTCCGGGTCGTTCAATATGGCGGCCACTTGCGCGTTGTGGGAACGGCGCAGCAGGAAGTTCACGTCGCGGAAGGCTTGGTTGGCCAACGCGGTGAGTGCCTCGGGCGCCACTTTCAAGATGGGTTTGCCTTCAAACTCACCCGTCGACACGCCCTCTTTGGTGAGCAGGTAATACTCGGTTTCGTCCTTGCCCGTCTGGAACATGGGAGCGTACTTAAATTCAGGAGTTGTTGCCATAATTACTGGTTTTTAAATGGGTTGTATGTTAGTTGATACAAAGATAACGATTATTGCCGTTCCACCCGCTCCTTTGGCAGGCGAAAAGGGGCGCGGTTATACTTTTTTCATTCTTTCTATGAGTTCGTCGCCCAAGGCGGTCTTGGCTTTGATGTGCTCTGTGACGGCCATGACGAAGGGATTGCTCTCGAAGGCGCCGCGCACCTGCTCGAAGTCCAAGAACTTCTCCAAACGGGAACCGTCGGCGCCGAAACCGGTCATGGAGGCCATGGAGAACTCCTTCTTGGCGTCTTCATAGACCATGCGGTCGAGGCCTGTGACGGCCTCTTTCCATTTCTCCACTATCAGGATGATGTCGGCCGCCGTGAGGCTGTCGGGACGGATGCCGTAAAAGGGTTCAAGCTTCTCGTAAGCCCATGTCCACTCGTAGGTATAATAGTTGGCATGCATCTTCTCGAAGGCGGCGTTCATGGTCTTCAAGCGGTTTACCTCGCCCGTCTCGATGCCGGCTATCAGGGCGTCTATCTCGCTCTTGGGGGCTATCAGTCCCGATATGTCCACCCACTCGCCGCTGCCGGTGGCAGTGTCGGGCAAAAGGCGCGCGCGTATCTCCTCGTCCGAGTGGAAGTCGATGCCTTCCAAGCGCTTGATGACGGAGTTGCCAAGGAACTTGTGGATGGCGGTCTCGTAGAAGTGGATGCCTTTTACCAAGGCCGAGTTGCGTATTTTGGCACTGTGGAAGGAGTAGATGTCGGACAGTTCGCCGCTGGCGTGACGCAGGTTCTGCAGTATCTCCAATCCCTTGAACATCTTCTGCACGGTGTAGGGACTAAGCAGGTTGTAGTTGATGAAGTCGAGCTTGTGGGAGTCGGTGCGGTTGTCGCGCTTGGGCCACTTTTGGGCGTCGCGTATGGTGCCCACGCTGCGCAGGTTCACGCCGGGCACCAAGTAGGTGGTGTTGTTCTGCTCTATCAGGTAGGAGAAGGGCAGGTTGGAGGTGTCTGAATGGTTGACGTGACGCCCCATGACAAGCGAGAAAGCGCCCACGCGCGAAGGCCACAGTATGTAGGAATCGCTTGTGGTCTTGGCGCCTCTTTCCAACGTGCCTTGGTGTATGGGGCCGAGCTTGTACATGTGGTTGCTTTGGTTGGATCCCGAGCCGGCGTTCATAAAGGAGAACATGCCCGCGATGAGCAGCGTGGACTTGTGGTGCGTCACCGTGAAGGGGCCTGCGAATATGGCGCAGGCCTCGCCGTTCTCGCCGTGGCAGTTGCAAAAGAAGAGCGAGTCGGAGGCGGAGTAGTTGTGGCGCAGCTCGCATGCCTGCCCCACGAAGCAGCGGGTGAGCATGGTGCCTTCGTCGACAACGGAGCCGGAGGAGATGATGAAATCGTCGCATATCACGCCGTGCCCTATGCGCGCGGGGGCCTCTTCATTGCTGTTTATGCTGCCGTTGGTGAGCCTTCCGGCGCCGCAGATGTGGCAGCAGTCGCCCACGCGCACGTTCCGCACGGTGCCGGCGTTGCGCAGCGTCACGTGGTGGCCTATGGTGCCTGTGGAGGAGGCGTGCTTGTCGGCATAGTAGCCGGTAATGGCGCGCATGCGGGCTATCAATTCGGGACGGTGGCGGTAGAGTGCCATGATGTAGGCTTGGTGGGCGGAGAGCTTGTCGCTGATGAGCACTTCGCGCCCTCCTGTCTCGTTCAGCACGGATACTTCCACACCGTTGCCGAAACGCGACACGCCGTCCACCAATATGCAGTCTACGTTCTCTATGAAGGTGTCGTGGCCGATGTCATAATTGGCAATGTAGTTCTGTATGTGCTCTATGCAGCAGTTGTCGCCCACGGTGACGTTGTGCAGCGTGACATGGCGCAGCCCGGCGTGTTTCTTCAATCCGCCGGGCAGGGTGAACTCCTGCTCGAAGACGCCTAAACGCACCGTGCCCGAGAAGCGCGTGTGGTGTACATATTCCGTGGAGAAAGCCGGGGCTACCGTGACTTGCTCCCAATCGTCGGCCCGGCACGACTGGCTTTCCAAGCGGGCCGTTTCTTGCGGTGTGAGTTTCCTGTATTCCATAAGCTCTGTAATGGCGTGTATATATATAAGGTGGAAATGTGGTCAGGCTTCCTCTTCGTCGAATGTCTGGTAAAGGAAGTCGTTGTAGGGGTACTTCTGCACGTGCATCTGTTTGACCTGCTTGTAAAGCAACTCTTTCAGGGCGTCGATGTTGGTCTTTTGGCGGGCCGAGATGAAGAGGCACTTCTCCTGCAACTTGGCCATCCATGTCTGCATGAGCTCTTCGAGCGTGAGGTTCTCTTTGGTGCGGGGCGTGAGGTCGTCGTCGGCCTTCTTCACGTAGGTATAGGCGTCTATCTTGTTGAAGAGGAGTATCACGGGCTTGCCGGCAGCGCCGATGTCGGCGAGCGTCTTGTCGACCACTTGTATCTGTTCTTCAAAGTCGGGGTGGGAGATGTCGACCACGTGCAGCAGCAGGTCGGCTTCGCGCACTTCGTCGAGTGTGGACTTGAACGAGTCTACCAAGTCGGTGGGCAACTTGCGGATGAAACCCACGGTGTCGGAGAGCAGGAAGGGAAGGTTCTCTATGATGACCTTGCGCACGGTGGTGTCGAGCGTGGCGAAGAGTTTGTTCTCGGCGAAGATGTCGCTCTTGGCAAGCAGGTTCATCAACGTTGACTTGCCCACGTTGGTGTAGCCCACGAGCGCCACACGGATAAGGCGGCCGCGCCCCTTGCGCTGGGTGACCTTCTGCTTGTCTATTTCGTTGAGGCGCTCCTTGAGCAGCGTCATGCGGTTAAGGATGATGCGCCGGTCCATCTCCAACTGTGTCTCGCCGGGACCGCGCAAGCCTACGGAGCCCTTGCCGCCGCCCGCGCCCGAGCCGCCGCCTTGTCTTTCCAAGTGGGTCCACAATCGTTGCAGGCGCGGCAGCATGTAGCGGTACTGGGCCAGCTCCACCTGCGTCTTGGCGTTGGCTGTCTGGGCGCGCATGGCGAAGATGTCGAGTATGAGCGAGGTGCGGTCGAGTATCTTCACTTGCAGCGCGCCTTCGATGTTGCGCAGCTGCTTGGCCGAGAGTTCGTCGTCGAAGATAACCATGCCCACGATGCGTCCGGCCTCGTCTTCGTCGTGGATGAAGGTTTTCAGCTCGTCCAATTTTCCCTTTCCCACGTAGGTGACGGAGTTGGGCTGGTCGAGCCGTTGCGTGACGCGCTTGACGACTTCCACGCCGGCGGTCTCGGCCAAGAAAGCCAATTCGTCGAGGTATTCGTTGGTTTTTCGCTCGTCCTGCAGCTTCGTGATGAGTCCTACAAGTACCGCTGTCTCGGCCTCGACTTCCGATATTACAAATTCTTTCATCGCCATAGTCTGTAGCTTTTATAAAGGTTATCCTTTGTATGCTTGTTACAGGGAGCAAATATAAGGATTTATTCTGCCATAAAAAACGGTTTTGCGAATTTACCGCGGCCCGAGGATTGCTATATATAACCTGCCCCCGTTACACGTGGTGTAGCGGGGGCGTGCTTTCCTTATCCTTTCACGGTGCCGTGCGGGCGGTGCCGCCACGCTGCGGCCGGCTTTACTTCACTTGGATGACCAAGTAGCGCGATACGCTCCAGAAGGTCTTGTAGTTGGTTATCTTCAGCACAATCTGCCCCTTTTCGTCTTTATCCAAGCTGTAGGAACCTTCGGGGTGGCTCGTCAGCAGGGAAGCGCTCTTGGAATAGAGCTTTATTTCGTTGGTGGTGCGGATGTCTATCTGCGTGAAGTAGTCTTTGTTGAAGTTGCCTTCCAACACGTCGCTGCCTTTGAGGATGTTCTCGTTCTTCAACTCTTTCTTGGTGCCGAAGACGAACCATGCCGTGTTGAGTGCCTTGTCTTGGGCGGCCACGGTCCGGGCCTTGGCTTCGTTGGCGGCGATGAGCTGCTCTTGGGTGTTGTTGAGCTGTGTGACGGTGGAGTCCAACTCTTGGATGCGGATGTTCTTGGCGGCAAGTTCGGCTTGCAACTCCTCGATGCGCTGCGACTTTTCGGCCAGCTCTTGTTGCAGGGCTTCTACGGCTTTCTGCAGTTGGGCGGTGTTGCTCTTGCTGGTCTTGAGCTGCTGCTGCAGCTTTTCAATCTGCTCTCTGTTCTCCTGCATTTGCTTCTTGATGAAGGCGATGTCGGAGGCTATCTGCTGCTTGGCGGTGAGGGAGCCTTCGGCTACGGAACCGCGTTGCAGTTCCACCCGGTTCTCGGCGGCGTTGATTTGACGGAATCCTTCGGATATTTCGTTGAAGGTGCCCATCATGTCGTCCAACTCTGCGTTGCGCTGGTTGAGTTCCACCATAAGGGAATCATTCTGCGATTGCAACCGGTTCTTGGCACCGTTCTCGCACGCTGCCAACAGTACCGCGCATCCTACTAAAATAACTACATTTTTCATAAGCTTGATTATTACGTTTGATTGTTTTGTTGCTATTGTCTCTCTTGCTTTTCTTGCCTCTCTTTGGCGCCTTCCACCACGATGACAAACTCCCCGCGGGGCTCCTCCTTGGTGAAGTGTTCCAACAGCTCGGCCAAGGTGCCGCGCGCGGTCTCTTCGTGCACTTTGGAGATTTCGCGCGATACAGACGCCCTCCTGTCGGCACCGAAGCACTCGGCGAACTGGGCAAGTGTCTTGACTACCCGGTGGGGGGATTCGTAGAACACCATGGTGCGGCGTTCTGCCGAGAGTTCTCCCAATCTTGTCATGCGCCCTTTCTTCACGGGCAGGAAGCCTTCAAAGCAGAACTTGTCCATGGGCAATCCCGAATCTACCAAAGCCGGCACAAAGGCGGTGGCGCCGGGAAGGCACTCTACTTCGACGCCGCAGCTTGCACACTCGCGCACGAGCAGGAAGCCGGGGTCGCTGACGCCGGGCGTGCCGGCATCGGATATGAGCGCTACGGTGAGCCCGTCTCGAATCTTCCTTGCCAACGGTTCCACCGTGCGGTGCTCGTTGTATTTGTGGTGCGACCGGAGGGCGTTCTTTATCTCGAAGTGTTTCAAAAGCACTCCCGACGTGCGCGTGTCTTCCGCCAATATCAAGTCCGCCTCTTTAAGGACGCGGACGGCACGGAAGGTCATGTCTTCCAAGTTCCCCACCGGTGTGGGGACGATGTAGAGTTTACCCATAGCCTTGTGCTTGACCGATAATGACGCAAATGTAGAAATAAATAATGAAATAATGGCGCAAAGCGCGCAAAAGTATTACTTTTGTGATGAATTAGCGGGCTTGGGCAAGGAGTAACCGCGCTTGCAGCCGCTTGGCTTGTATAAAGTGCATGGAGCATAAGAGAATCACATTCGACCGTTTCATCCGGGGCATTGTCGGGGTAGTCGTCGTCATTGCCTTGCTGATGCTCTTGAAGCGTCTCAGCGGGGTGTTGCTGCCTTTCTTCATCGCATGGTTGGTGGCTTATATGGTCTATCCGTTAGTGTCTTTCTTCCAATACAGGCTCAGGCTGAGAAGCCGCGCCGTCTCCATTTTCTGCGCCTTGGTGGTGGTGTTCGGGGTGCTGGCATTGCTCTTCTATCTGTTGGTGCCTCCCATATTGCAGGAACTTGTGCGGGTGAAGGATTTGTTGGTGCATTATATATCGGGCGGCAGCTACGGGGGCAGCATACCGCAGCTGTGCTGGGAGTTCCTTCAGGAGCATGTGGACATACAGTCGCTCACGCAACTCGTCAACAAGGACAATTTCATGGATGTGCTCAAAGAGACGCTGCCGCACCTGTGGGCGTTGCTTAGCAAGTCGTTCAATTTGGTGGTGAGCGTCCTCGCGCTTTTCATCATCTTGCTCTACTTGGTGTTTATCTTGTTGGATTATGAAAGCATCGCTTCGGGTTGGGAACACCTGTTGCCGGTGAAGTACCGCGCTTTTGTGGTGGGGCTCATGAACGACTTGAAAGAGGGCATGAACCGCTACTTCCGCGGGCAGGCGTTGGTGGCGTTGTGTGTGGGCATCCTCTTCTGCATAGGCTTCGTGATAATAGATTTTCCGTTGGCCATAGGCTTGGGCATCTTCATAGGCGTGTTGAACTTGGTGCCTTACCTGCAAATCGTGGGCATCCTTCCCACGGTGGCGTTGGCCATTCTGAAAGCGGCCGATACGGGCGGCAACTTCTGGGTTATCATCGCTTCGGCCGCGGCGGTGTTTGTGGTGGTGCAGGCTATTCAAGACGGGCTCATCGTGCCCCGTGTCATGGGCAGGATTACGGGCTTGAACCCGGCCATCATTCTATTGTCGCTCTCTATCTGGGGCTCTCTCTTGGGCGTGTCGGGCATGATTATCGCCCTTCCACTTACCACGTTGATGCTCTCTTACTACCGGCGTTATATCATTGGCGGGGAGCCCGGCGGCAAGGGCGAGGCTCACGGTACACCAACTGCGGGCGACGCTGCCTTGCGGCAAGAAAACGCTTCCGGAACGTCTCCTGAAAAAGCACGGGAAGAGGCGCCGGAAGCGTCGGAATAGAGGAACGGCCGTCCGTGTAAAAACTCAACAAACACACTTCGGAGGCCGTAAGGCCGGCCAAGCCTCCCCTATTATTTCTTGTAATTATCCAACCCTGTCTGCAGGAAGTCCACGTAGGCCGGGACGCTCTCGTCGTAGGAGTAGGACTTGTTCAGTGGCTTGCCCTCGTTGTCAATCAATACGTAGAAAGGCTGGGTGTTGGCGCCGAACTTCACGCGCTGCAGATAGCTCCACTTGTCGCCTATGGTGCGCAGGGTACGTTCCGTGCCGTTCTCCTCGACTTTCAACGGTTCGGGCAGCGGCGTCTTGTTGTCTACATAGAGGGTGATGAGCACGTAGTCGTTGTTTATCAAGTCGCTCACCTTCGCGTCGGTCCACACGGAAAGCTCCATCTTGCGGCAGTTCACGCAGCCGAATCCTGTAAAGTCGAGCATCACCGGCTTGCCGTTTCTTTTGGCATACTCCATGCCGATGTCGTAGTCGTCGAAACGGGCGTGTACCTCTTTATTATATAGGTTGAAGTCCTGCGTCTGCATGGGCGGGGCGAACGCGCTCACGGCCTTCAACGGGGCGCCCCACAAGCCGGGCACCATGTAGACGGCAAAGGCCAATGAAGCCAAAGCCAAGAAGAAGCGGGGCACGCTTACTTTACCGCCTTCATCGTCGTGCGGGAACTTGATTTTGCCAAGTAGATAGAGGCCCAAGAGGGCGAAGAGTACTATCCAAATGGCCAAGAACGTCTCCCGGTCGAGGATGCGCCAGCCGTAAGCAAGGTCGGCCACCGAGAGGAACTTCAGGGCAAAGGCCAACTCTAAAAAGCCGAGCGTTACCTTGATGGCGTTCATCCAACTGCCCGATTTGGGCATGGACTTCAACCAAGAGGGGAAGAGTGCGAAAAGCGTGAATGGCAGCGCCAAGGCAATGGCGAATCCCAACATACCCATGGCGGGGGAGAGGATGTTGCTGGTTGTGGAGACTTCAACCAAAAGGAATCCGATGATGGGACCTGTGCAGGAGAAGGAGACCAATGACAGGGTGAACGCCATCAGGAAGATGCTCAGCAAGCCGCTGGTAGCTTCCGATTTGCTGTCGACCGCGTTGCTCCACCGGGAGGGAAGCGTGATTTCAAACGCGCCGAAGAAGGAGGCGGCGAACACCACAAGCAGCAGGCAGAAGAAAATGTTGAAGATAGCGTTTGTGGAGAGGGCGTTCAAGGCGCTTGCACCGAAGAGCAACGTGATGATCAACCCCAAAGCCACGTAGATGACCACGATGGAGGCGCCGTAGGTCCACGCGTCGCGGACGCCTTTCTTGCGGTCTTTGTTCCGTTTCAAGAAGAAGCTCACGGTCATGGGGATGATGGGCCATACACAGGGCGTGAACAAGGCTACCAAACCGCCCACGAAACCGGTGATGAAGATGTATAGCCATGACTTCTCCTCTTGGGAGACTTGCCCGCCGTAGTGTCTCAATTCGTCGATGACAGGGCTCCAAAGGTCGGCCGCATCGGTGGCGGCGGTCAGGGCGTTGCCGGTTGTCGCTTCGCCGCCGCCGCTCTCTGCGGGTACGTCGGCAGCGGTTTCTGTTGCGGCAGACACTGTGCCGGCAGGCCCTTCGCCAGAGAAGCTGAAGGAGACTTGCGAGGGAGGCAGGCAGTTCCGCTCGTTGCAGGCGGCATACTCCAAATAGCCTTCTATCAGGTAGGCGCCGCCCGTGAGTTTCAACTTCTGCACGAATTGCGCCTTCTTCTCGAAATAGCGTACATTCATTTCAAACAGACGGTCGTAGGTGGAGATTTCGTCTCCTTGGGGACGCAGTGTCCCGTCGAGTTCCGCACCCGAAAGCTTGTCTGTGTTGAAGGTGGTCGAAATGGGGCCTCCATCGCCTAAATCGGTGGAATAGACATGCCAGCCTCTATCGATAGTGGCGTTGAACACCACTTCCACTTCCTCGTCCGACAAGGTTTTCAACGTGCTGCCCACATTGACAGGGTCTACAATCTGCGCCTGTAGCGAAAGGGCGGCCAACGACATGAAAACAAACAGTGCACACTTTCTCATTAAATCGGTCAGTTTATGGGTTGAAGAATATTTTAATGGTATGACGCATAGCCGCGGAGCCGGTGTTGCTCATCCTTCGTAATCCACGCAGGCGCGGCACTCCTTCACTTCGGCCAGCAGCTTGCTTGCTGCCTTGTGGTCGGGATGCGCGGCGTAGAGGGCCACATCGTCCATTGTGTCGAACTCGCTGTACAGGGCGATGTCCCACTCTTCGGCGGCATTGCCGTTCAAGCCCACTTCAATCTTGCGTATGAATGGAATCTTGGCAGGAAGCGCCTCGATGGCTTGTTTGAAACCGTGCATGGCGGCTGTCTTGACATCAGCAGGCGCCTCTTTTTTCAACTTGAACAGGACAATGTGTCTCACCATAATTGTTAATTCAAATGATTTCAGTTATATTTGTCCGCCGGTAAGCGTGGTGGACAAGTTGCAAAAGTAACGGTTTTTTTGAATCCACACCATTGGATAGGATAAAAATTCAAATACCATACGTAAAAATGAAGCTGATGAAGGGAATGACGGGCGGCGCGGGTACCGGTTGGAACGGCTTGACGCGTAAAGCAGGCGGGCTGTTGCTCTTGTTGGTGGTGTTGCTGTGCTGTTTGTACGGGTGCAGGAAAGCGCGCGGCCATGCGGGGGAACAGGCCTGCGAAGACCTGCCCGAAATCATGGAGCGGGGCGAGTTGGTGGTGTTGACGTTGTCGGGTTCTACCTCTTATTTCAACTACCGCGGGCAGGAGATGGGCTTCCAATACGAGCTTGCCGAGCAATTCGCGCGCAGCCTCGGCTTGAGGCTGCATGTAAAGGTGGCGCGGAATGTAACCGAGTTGAAGGACCGGTTGCTCGCCGGCAAAGGCGACCTCATCGCCTACAACCTGCCTGTGACCAAAGAGTGGAAAGACAGCCTGCGTTATTGCGGCGAGGAGTTTGTCACCCACCAAGTGATCGTGCAACAAGCCGGCGGCCGTGTCAAGCCCATGGAGGATGTGACCGCACTCGTCGGCAAGGATGTATATGTGAAGCCGGGCAAGTATTACGACCGCTTGGTCAACTTGGACGAAGAGTTGGGCGGCGGTATCTTGATACACCCTGTGGCGGACGACAGCGTCACGGTGGAAGACCTCATTACCCAAGTGTCGCAGGGCGTGATTCCCTATACGGTAGCCGACAATGACTTGGCCCGGTTAAACGCCACTTATTACAACAACTTGAATACGGGGCTGTCCATCAGCCTTGACCAGCGCGCGTCTTGGGCGGTGCGCAAGAACGCCCACAAGCTGGCCGAAGCCGCCGACAAGTGGTTTGAAGAGAACAAGACCTCGCCCGCCTACACCGCCAGCACGAAGCGTTATTTTGAAATCAGCAAGACCATTACCCATTCGCCCA